>JACRBO010000435.1 GCA_016219235.1 Chloroflexota bacterium | reverse complement strand
GACTTTCAAAGAGATCATGAAATACCCAGGAAGATCAGTTGAACCCGCCACTCAAGTGCAACATGCACTGGCGGTTCTAGCAGTTTTCACATGCACGATGCACTGGCGGACGAACATGCAATATGCACGGTCGGCTCGCAAGTAACGAGTAACGAGTAAATCACGTATTACTCGTTACTCATCACTCATCACTCATCACTCGTCACTCGTCACTATGCTCGCACTTCACTCTGTCACCATTCGCTACAACTCTCGCACCATCTTGCACGACATCTCGTTGGACGTGCAGTCGGGCGAAGTCGTCGCGCTGATCGGCCCCAACGGCGTGGGCAAATCAACGTTGATCAAAGCGATCGGTGGCAGCGTGCCAATCGTGAGCGGGCGCGTGACGATCGACGATCGCGATCTGCTGCAACTCCCGATCGATCATCGCGCCCGATCGGTCGCCGTCGTCCCGCAGGCTGTGCACTTGCCGGAAGCGTTCACCGTGTTGGACACGGTGCTGATGGGCCGCACGCCGTATCTGGGCTGGCTGGGCCGCGAAACACAGGCCGATCTCAAGATAGCGGAAGCGGCGATGGCGCGCACGTGCGTGACCGAATTGGCCGCGCGCCGCATCGGCGAACTATCGGGCGGCGAGCAGCAGCGCGTCTTGATTGCGCGGGCGCTGGCCCAATCGGCGAAGACGCTGCTATTGGATGAACCCACCGCACACCTCGATCTGAAGCATCAGGCGGGCGTGCTCTCGTTGGTGCGCGATCTGGCGAAGCAGGCAGGCTTTGCGGTCTTGATCGCGCTGCACGATCTGAACTTAGCGGCGCTGTATGCCGATCGAGTCACCTTACTATCGAATGGTGCAGTCGCCGCGTTGGGCACGCCGCCGGAAGTGCTGACGGCCGAACGCTTAAGCCCCGTGTATGGCTTAAGCATCAGCGTGTACGAACACCCTACAAATGGAGGGCCGTGGGTGATGGCGGACCGTCAAGGATGAAGGATGAAATGTGAAGGATGAATTGAGCATTGAGCATTGTGCATTGTGCATTGGAGTTTCAACATGCCTCGATTAACTAAACTCTACACCCGCAAAGGCGACGACGGCACAACCGCGCTCGGCGGCGGCCAGCGCGTACCCAAAGACTCGGCGCGCGTAACGGCGTACGGCACGGTCGATGAGTTGAATTCGGCGATCGGGCTGGCGCTGGCGCTCGACCTGTCGCCGCGTCTGACTGAAATTCTGCCGGTGATCCAAAACGAACTGTTTCATCTAGGCTCAGATCTGGCCTTTCTCGAAGAGGATAAAGCAAAGCACCCACTGCCGCAGATCGAAGAACGCCACATCGATCAGTTGGAAGCCTGGATCGACGAATTCAACGCCATCGTCGGGCCGCTGGCGAACTTCATTTTGCCGGGCGGCTCGATCGGGGCGGCGCAGCTGCACGTGGCGCGCACGATCTGCCGCCGCGCCGAACGCGCCGTCGCCACCCTCGCGCGCGAAGAACCGATCGGGCCGGGCGTGGCCGCGTATCTCAATCGATTGTCTGATCTGCTGTTCGTGATGGCGCGCTATGAAAACAGGCAGCGCGATGTGATCGAGCCGCTGTGGAATTCACGGTTATGATCTCGCATCCTGAGCAGAGTGCAGCGACGTCGAAGGATGCGACCTTCTGGTCCACGCTCGATCGATTGGTGGCCGAATCGCAGCTCGTGATCGATCGACCGCACGGCACATCGCACCCGCGTTATCCTGAGTTCATTTATCCGCTGGATTACGGCTACCTCGAAGGGACGACGGCCGCCGATGGCGACGGCATCGATGTTTGGATCGGTTCGCTGCCCGATCGGGCGTTGAAAGCCATTGTGTGTACCGTCGACCTGATCGGACGTGATGCGGAGATCAAGTTGTTGTTGGGCTGTACCAGGGAGGAAGCGCAGATTATTCTGGCGACGCACAACAGCGGCCCACAGGCCGCGACGTTGATCGAGCGGGGGCTGTGATCAAAATCTATGTTGAAAGAAAGGTTATCATGCTAACGCTTCCCTCGATTCCCCCGCTGTTTACCGACGTTCAAGAGCAGGCCCGCGCGCGGCAGGCGCAATTGACCAAACCGGCCGGCAGCCTGGGCCAGCTGGAAGACATCTCGATTCAACTCGCGGCGATCACGGGCCAACTGCGCCCCTCGCTGGCGAACCGGGCCGTGATCGTGATGGCCGGCGATCACGGTGTCGCCATCGAAGGCGTCAGCGCGTATCCGTCGGAAGTGACGCCGCAGATGGTGCTGAATTTCCTGCACGGCGGCGCGGCCATCAACGTGCTGGCGCGGCAGGCGGGCGCGCGCGTCGTCGTGGTCGATATGGGCGTCGCCAGTGACATCCCGCCCATGCCGGGTTTGCAGATTCGCAAGATCGCGCGCGGCACGCAAAACATGGCCGCGCTGCCGGCGATGACGCGCGCGCAGGCCGAAGCGGCGATTGCGACCGGCATCGACGTGGTAAACGCCGAGATTGCCAACGGGCTTGATCTGGTGGCAACGGGTGACATGGGCATTGGCAACACCACGCCGTCTTCCGCGATTGTGGCGGCGATCACGGGCCGACCCGTGGCCGAAATCACGGGCCGTGGCACAGGCGTGGATGACGTGGGGCTGGCGCGCAAGATCAAAACGATCGAACATGCGCTGCAATTGCACGATCCCAATCCGAATGATGCGTTGGACGTGTTGAGCTGCGTGGGCGGCTTTGAAATCGCGGGACTGGCGGGTGTCATCATCGGCGCAGCCGCGCAGCGCGTGCCCGTCGTCATCGACGGTTTCATTTCCGGCGCGGCGGCGTTGATCGCGGCGGGACTTGTCCCCGAAGTCAAACCGTATTTGATCGCGGCGCATCAATCCGTGGAGATCGGGCATCGCGTGATGCTGCAACATCTTGGACTGCGGCCCTTGCTGAATCTCAACTTGCGGCTGGGCGAAGGCACGGGCGCGGCGCTGGCCTTCAACTTGATCGAGGCGGCGGTGCGCATCCTCAACGAGATGGCGACGTTTGCGGAAGCGGGCGTGAGTAACAAAGTATGAGTGTGTCACGGGAGCACTGCACCGCATGTGTTCCGAACGCAGTGAGGAATCTCTGGCGCGGCAGGCGGCGTGGCTGGCCGGGTCAGAGATTCCTCAGTCGCGGAAAAGAACGCTCCTGCTCAGAAACTTGCCGCACTGTGTCATTCCGAACGCAGTGAGGAATCTCTGGCGCGGCAGGCGGCGTGGCTGGCCGCGCCAGAGATCCCTCGTCGCAAAAAGCGCTCCTCGGGATGACACTCACCGGGTAAGTTTCTGCCCTCACGCATCACGCTTGCGGGATGGCCTTCTCGGAATGACACTCACCTGGCAAGTTTCTGCCGTCACGCATTACGATCGAAGGAGGGTCATCTCGCAATGACGAACGGCTGGCAGCGATGAATAGTCTATTGTTTGCGCTAGGTTTTCTGACCTCAATTCCGGTTCGCACGCCTGCGCCGCAGCCCGGCGATCTGGGCCGCGCGGGCGTGTGGTTTCCCATCGTCGGGCTGTTCGTCGGCGCGATTTTGGCCGGGGCGCACTATGCGCTGAATCAAGTCTTTTCGCCGCTGTTGAGTGCGGCGTTGGTAGTGGCGCTGTGGGCGGCGCTGTCGGGCGGTCTGCACCTCGACGGGCTGGCCGACTGCGGCGACGGTCTGCTGGCGGCTGTCTCGCGGGAACGCCGGCTGGAGATCATGCGCGATCCGCGGCTGGGCACGTTCGGCGGCGCGACGTTGATCTTGCACGTGCTGCTGAAGACGTTCGCGATTGCGGCCTTGCCGGTGCCCTCGATCATCGCGTTCTTGCTCGCGCCATCGATCGCGCGCTGGGCGATTCTGATCATCGCGGTGCAGCCCTCGGCGCGGCCGGGCGGCATGGGTGAAGCGTTTAAGCAAGGGTTGAAGGGCACGGTCTATCTCGGCGCGGCGGTTGTCCCGATTGTGTTGATCGCGCCCGGCAGCTGGCGAGCCATCATCGCCGCGGCGCTGGTGCATCTTGTGGTGTGGGGCATCATCCGCCTGACCCGATCGCGCCTCGGCGGCGTGACGGGCGATGTGTTTGGCTTAACCGTCGAAGTTAGCGAACTAATCGTGCTGTTGGTCTTTGCCGCCGCATTATACTGATCACGCACCACGCAATACGCAACACGCTTTGAAAGGCTGCTCAAATGCGCTATCCATTCCGCCTCGGCACAACCTCTTACATCATTCCGGCTGATATTCTGCCGAATGCGCAGTATCTCGCCGACAAAGTGCAGGACATCGAACTGGTCTTATTCGAGGTGGATGATGGCCCGAACAATTTGCCATCGGCTGAAGTGATCGATGAATTGATCCAGTTGGCCGATCAACATCAATTGACCTACACCGTTCATTTGCCGCTCGATCTGCGATTGGGGGCCGGCGGCGACGAGCAGCACGTCTCGCTGATCAAGGCGCGCAAGGTGATCGAGCATACGCGCGCCTTGCAGCCGTGGGCGTATGTGATGCACCTCGATGGCCGCGAAGTCAAAGATGATCCATCCGCTGGGGCGTTAAGGCGCTGGCAAGATCAGTCATGCCGCGCGCTGGAACTGGTGGCCGAGTGGGCGGGCGGAGCCGATCGGTTGGCGGTGGAGAACCTGGAATCGTATCCGCTGAATTTCATCGCGCCCGTCGTCGATCGAATTCCGGTGGCGCGCTGCGTGGACATCGGGCATTTGTGGCTGGACGGACACGATCCCGTGCCGTATCTGCGCGAGGCGCTGCCCCGCACGCGCGTGATCCATCTGCATGGCATCGCCGAACACGATCACAAATCGCTGGCCCAGCAGCCGCGCGAGAAGATCGATGCCGTGCTGGCATGTCTGCTGCGCGAGAAATACGCCGGTGTGCTGACGCTGGAGATCTTTGGCGAAGACGATTTTCTGTCATCGATGGTGGTGTTGGAACAGAGCGCGAGGTCGATATGGGCAAGCGCTTGACGTTGGTGCTGGGCGGCGCTCGCAGCGGCAAGAGCACATACGGTCAGCAATTGGCCGCCGAGCGCGGCGAGGCAGTCGTGTACGTGGCGACAGCCGAAGCCGGTGACGGCGAAATGGCGGCGCGCATCGCG
>JACRBO010000434.1 GCA_016219235.1 Chloroflexota bacterium | reverse complement strand
GTGTGTCAAAAATCAGGCGAGCCGATTCACTTTCATTTTTCGCTCGCGTCAGCTGGTCCAATCGAAGAGACAACAGTGCGCTCCAATAATAGACTCGCCCCAGTTCTAATTGCGCCCCGTTGGAACGAAAGATAGCAATACTGCGATCGAAGTGTTCGCGCGCACCTGTTAGGTCTGTTTCGGCCAGAGCGATCCGGCCGATAATTTGCTGATAACGGCCCCATTCCACCGACTCGTCTTGATTGGTCGCGGTCGCCGCTCGCAATAGCTCATGGCTGCGAACCGCCCACTGGCGCGCCGCTTTCAGTTGACCCTGCTCCAAATTGAGGGTGCTTTGAAGGTAGAAAGCATCATTCAGATTGAGGTTAGCGTGGGCTCCAACTTCTTCGTATAACGGAATCGCCGCATTGAGATGCCGGGCGCAATCGGACCAACGCGCTTGCAACAAGTAAAGCCGCCCCAGGTTCATATGCGCTTGTGCCAGTTCATAAGCATGCGCAACGCGCTGCGCGATGGCGAAACTGCGTTGAAGATACTCCTCTGCTTTACCCCACTCGCCGCGATCGGTATAGACCACGCCCAGATTGGTACACGCCAGCGCTAAACCCTCTACCTCGCCGATCCGTTCGTGCATCTCAACCGCACGCTGATAGTCCGCTAGCGCCCCGTCCCAATCGCCACTGGCTTGCTTGAGGATACCCAAATTATTGATCGATCGCGCATACCCTACCACGTCGCCCAATTTCTCGCGCAGGTCCAGCGCCCGTTCCACGTAACCGGCGGCTTGTTTCCACTCGCTGCGATTGTAATACACTGCGCCCAAACGGTTAAGCACCGACGACAGCACGCCGTAGTGTTCCGTGTCGACCACCAGCGCCAGGCCCTGCTCCAGCCAATCTTTGGCAGCCGCTAAATCCCCTCGACGCACACTCAACCACCCCAGGTCGGAATAGATCTGCGCCCGCAATTCCGGCACGGAGCCGTGCACCCGATCGAGCTGAGACAGCGCCTGTCGCAGCCAGTTCTGCGCCTCTTGCAAATTGCCGCGCTTGTCCCAGACCTGAGCCAGTTTCAGCATCGCCCAGGCGCGATCTTCCGGGCTGGCCTCGCTCCACTCTTCCAGCGTCGCCTGATAAAACGCGATGGCCTCTTCGTATTCGCCGATCAGCTGCTCAACCTCGCCCAGGCCGATGGCCGCTTTCCAGCGCGTTTCCTCATACCCGCTGAGGTGCTGCGAGAGCTGCAAGGCGCGGCTGAAATACTCGATCGCTTCGTGATTGGCAAAACGCGCTCGGGCCCGTTCACCGGCCTGGACCGCGTAACGCATCGCCTTCTCGCGCACCCGCGCTCGATCGTAGTGCAGCGCCAGCGCCTCGACCTGACTGCTCAGGTCGTCGGCATACAGCGCCTCAATGCTCTCAGCTGCTGTGCGATGCAGCCCCGGTCGCTGGCTGTGCAGGATGCTGTTATAGATCGTTTCCTGCGACAGAATGTGACTAAACGCATAGGCCAGATCACCCGCCCCGCGCCGCTCTTCCAGCATGCCCATATCGATCAACCGCTCGACGACTGGCTGAACGCTGGTCACGCCGCGCAACCGCCGCTCAACCTCTTCCAACAGCCGCGCGGCAAATTGCAGGCCCAGTACGGCCGCACTGCGCAGGACCTGCTGCAAATCCTTGGGCAGCCGATCAAAACGGGTCATCATCAGGCCGCCCAGGCTGGTCGGAATATCGATGGTTTGCAGCTCCACGGTCGAGGCCACTCGCCATTGTCCGTCGCCCGGCTTCAGCGCCTCTTTCTCAATCAACACCCGCACAAACTCCTCAATATAAAACGGGTTGCCCTCGGAGCGCGCCAGAATCGTGTTGATGATCGGCTCAGGGAGATCGCTCAGATTCACCAGGTGACCCAACAGCGCGCGGCTGTGCTCGGCCGACAATGGCTTCAATTCCACTTTCAGGCTAGACGCCGTGGCGTCTAATTGCAGCGGTTTCTCGGGCTGGGGGCGCGTCATCACGCACAACAAGACTGGCACTTCGCGCACCAGGTTGACCACCGCCTGCAGCATATCGCGCGACAGATCATCGGCCCAGTGGAAGTCGTCGATGATCAAGATCGCCGGCCGGACGCGGGCTTCAGTCATCAACCACTCGCGAAAGGCCAGCGCCGTCAGCTGTTTTACCCGTTCCGGCTCAAGGTTGCGCAAGGCAAATTGTTCATCGAGGCTGAGCGGCAGACCCAACAACTGCCGCAAGAACGGTCGCAGCGCCGGCGTCAGCTGAGTTTCCCAGGTATTGGGCGAGTCATACGTGCGCAAAGCGTCTTGCAACAACGCACGAAACGCCGCGTAGCCTACGCCTTCGGTGTACGGCAGACCATGTCCGCGCCAGATCGCGGCCCCACCCACCGGCGACGCCAGCCACTCACGAACCAGGCGCGACTTGCCCATGCCGGCCTCGCCCTGCACCACCACCACGTGGCCGCGCCGATCGCGCAGAAACTCAACCAACACGGCCCGTAACTGGTTTAGCTCGGTGTCATGGCCCAGGAAGATACTGGACACACCGGCGATACCCCGGGTCGGCAGCGGCTCCGATCGATCACCGATCGCCTCGTACACCACGATCGGTTGATCAAAACCTTTGACCTGCACTGAACCCGCCGGCTGGAAATTGAAGAAGGCCCGCGTCTGCTGGAATACTCGCCCGCTAACCAGGATGCCGGCCGGACGCGCGGCCGATTGCAGCCGCGCCGCCAGGTTGACGGTTTCACCAATCACCGTGTAAGCCGTTTGCTGCGCCGTGCCCAAAATGCCGGCCACGGCCGGCCCGCTGTGAATGCCAACGCGAATCTGCAAGGGCGCGCCCAGCTGCGCCCGCGCCATAGACTCCAACTCCACTGCCGCCTTCTGCATATCCAGCGCGGCCCGCACCGCCAGCTCAGCATCGTCCTCGTGCGCGATCGGGGCGCCGAAGACCGCCATCAGGCCGTCGCCGGTAAATTTGTCCACCATCCCGCCATACTTGTGAATGCACTCCACCAGACGGCTGAGCAAGGCATTGATCAGATTGAAGATCGTTTCGGCGTCGAGGGAGACGGAGAGGTGGGTGAAGTTGACAGCATCGGCAAACAGCACGGTGATTTCGCGGCGCTCACCGCGCAACCGATCGGGGTCGTGCAGCACACCGTCGGCCACCACGGCCGGCAAATACCGGCGGAGCCGATCGACCGCACTGCGCGTCTCGGCTAGATCTTGCTGCAACGTGGCAATCTCCAGCCCTGCTCCACACTGTGTGCAGTGCTTGGCCGCAACATCGTTTAGTGTTCCACAACGCGGGCAGTGCATGGCTAGTTCATCGTCCAATCGGGTATCAACCGGCCAGTCGTGTCTGGAGTTTACCACTTTTCACCAAAGCGGCACAGTGGCGCATTTCATGGATCAGGAGTATAACGGGTCTGCCGCTCATTATACTCCAACAGGATTCCGCCCATGCTGACTATCGAACCCGTCGATCTAACCGCCCGATCGCACCTCCGCCGCTTTGTCGATTTACCCTATCGTCTCTACCGGGGCCACGCCCAATGGGTGCCGCCACTGCGCATGGACGTAGAGTTGATGCTCAACAAGGTGAAGCATCCGTTTTATGAGCATTCAGACGCCGACTTCTTCATCGCCGTGCGCGACGGCCGCGACGTGGGCCGCATCGCAGTGCTGGAAAACAGGCCGTTTAATGCCTATCATCACACCCGCCAGGCGCAGTTCTACCTGTTCGAATGCGAAGACGATCTTGAAGCAGCCACGGCGTTATTCGAAGCGGCTTTCAACCGGGCGCGGGCGCGCGGCCTCGATACCATCGTCGGCCCCAAAGGCTTCGGCCCGCTCGACGGGTACGGACTGCTCGTCGAGGGTTTTGAGCATCGCCAGATGATGACGATGATGAACTACAACTATCCGTACTATTCCTGCCTGGTTGAAGCCCTGGGCTTTCACAAGGACGTGGACTTCATCTCGTGTTATCTGGACTCCGGCAAGTACCGCCTGCCCGATCGGATTCGCAGCATTGCCGAGCGGGCGGAACGGCGCGGCCCGTTGAGCGTGAAGCGCTTCAAAAGCAAAGCCGAGTTGAAGGAGTGGGCGCCGCGCATCGGCGAAGCCTATAACAACGCCTTCGTCAACAACTGGGAATACTATCCGCTGACTCAGCGCGAGATCAAGTTCGTGCTGGACAACATCCTCGTCATCGCCGATCCGCGTTTGATCAAGATCATCACCTGCGGCGATCAGGTTGTGGGCTTCCTCTTCGGCTTCCACGACGTGTCGGCGGCTTTACAGCGCGCCAGAGGCCGATTGTTTCCGTTGGGCCTGATCGGTCTGCTGCTGGAGTTGCGCCGCACGAAGTGGGTGGCGTTGAATGGGGCGGGGATCCTGCCGGAATACCAGGGGCGCGGCGGCAATGCGCTGCTCTACAACGAGATGGACAAAACGATCCACGAATACGGCTTTCAGCACGCCGATCTCACGCAGGTCGCCAACACGGCCGTGCAGATGCGCAACGATCTCGTCAACATTGGCGGGCAGCTCTACAAGACCCATCGCGTTTACGAGCGAGAGATTTAGCAGTCACTCAAGCATCCTGAGCGAAGTTCTGCGCGCTTTTCGCAGAACGCAGTCGAAGGATGCGGTTCGTGCAAATCGCTGGAATTAGCGGCATAAACCACGGCGGGCACAGAGTTTGGTTCTACTCTGTGCCCGCTGTATTCCCCATGGTTGAACCTCAGAACGCCTCTAACGTCCCGCGTTTCTTGGCCTGAAACTCGAACTGGCGGAACATCGCATACCCGATCGCGATGTAGATTACGCCCAGCACAAACTCACCCATCAACAACGGCCCGACGTCGGCCAGACTGCCGCCCGCAATCAACGCACGCGAGGCCGCGATGCCGCGCGTCAGCGGCAGCCCCTGCGAGATCGCCTGCATCCAGCCCGGCAATTTATCGATCGCTACATTCGCGCCGGAAAATATCAGCAGCGCGTAGTAGACGAAGTTGTTGATGAACATCACGTTCAGCGTGATCAAACTGATGCACCCCAGCAGCAGCCCCAGCCCCGATGTACTGAACGTCGTAATCAGAATCGTCAGCGTCAGCGCGCCGCCATCGGTCCGGGACAGATCGACGCCCAGCAGCAGCACGCCCCACATCAAGCCGGTGAGCACGCCCAGCATCCCGTCGATAACGTGAATGAACGAGCGGCCCACGAACATCGTCAGTCGATTCGCCGGTGTGCCGAACAGGTACGGCAGCGTACCCTCCCAGCGGTCGCCGCCGATGCTCATCGTTACGCCGAAGATGCCGCTCACCGCCGCGATCTGCACCGCGTTCCCGATGGCGAAATAACTGGCGGGCTGGCCGCTGCCATACGTGCCGACAAACGTAAAGAACAACATCTGTCCCAGCGGCATGGCGATCTTTGAGGCGAGATAAACCTGCGGTCGCAGCCAGCGAAACAGCGCCACGTAAGACAACAGCGCACCCTGCCAGAATAACCGGAGATTGGAGAGTATTTTCTGCATAGCCAAAATCCAAATGCACAATTCACAATGCACAATTCACAATACACAGCAAGCATTTGTCATTTGTCACACTTGCCCTGGCGGGCAGTGCCAGGGTTTTTCATTTGTCATTGAACGCCTAGAGTGGCCGCAATGCGCGCGCGGCGCAACATCACCCTGAACAGCCGCCGTGAGACCAGCACGTACACCACGCTGAACAAGACCATCATGCCCCAGCACAACGCCACTTCACTGAACTCTGCTCCGCCGCTCGATGTGGCGTGCAGTGCGCGTGCGGCCCAGTACGGCGCGAGCAAATAGCTAACGGGCGTCGTCCAGCCCGGCAGCAGCGCAATCGGGAACAGGAAACCGCATAAGATATACACTGGATACTCCAGCCCGTTTTGCCAGCGCTGCACATCGGGGTTCAG
>JACRBO010000040.1 GCA_016219235.1 Chloroflexota bacterium | reverse complement strand
GTTTGGCAAATTGGCTCGTTGTGAAAGCCATGTGCCGCGATCACTGAGCGTATACGATTTCGTTTCGTAGGCGAAAATCAGCGTCTCGCCCATTCCCTGGCCCAGGGCCTGATACCAGGTCATCTCTTTAGTCGGCGTGACGCCCATCGATGACCAAATACCGAGCTCCTTGGTGTTCGTGCCAGACTTGTCACCGCGGCTGGCAAACATCGCGGACGCAGCCATGATGGCCTTGAAGGCATCTTTGACCGTCGCCGCGCCGTTGATTTTAGCCGGATCATCTTTGGAGCCGAGCAAGATGAAGTCGTTATACATCACGTCGAAGCGCTCTTTCGCATCGCCATCGGCGACGAATTTATCTTCGCCTTTGCGGCTGTGAACCAGCAGCACATCGGCATCGCCTTTGGTGCCAATCTCTAGCGCTTGCCCGGTGCCGACCGCGACCACATCAACGCGCGCGTTGTATTTCGCCTGAAATTCAGGCAGGATCGCGTCGAGCAGGCCGGAGTCGGCGGTGCTGGTAGTGGTGGCCAGGCGCAGCACCTGGACATCGGGTGCGGCTGTCGGGGCTGGCACGTCAGTTGGTTTGGCCGGAACATCAGTCGGTCTGGCCGGAACGTCGGTTGGTTGGGCCGGGGCCGCCGTCGATTCGACCGGCTTCTGCGGCGTGGCAGACGCAGGCGTCGCCGCCGGAGCACAGGCACTTGCTACGAGAGAAACTATCAACAACAACATGACAATTGACAGGGCGCGATGTTTCATCTTCTTCCTCCGTGGAATATTTTGACCGCTATCCTGGTCGGGGATTGCGCCGTTATACCAGAAAAACATATCCCTGTCAAAAACTTGCCGGTCAAGCCAGTCCCCTGGCAAGTCGCTGAGGTTGATGATTGAGGGTTGCACCTGCGCCGCGACCGTGATATAAAGGGCAGAATTCCAATCCGATCCTCAAACACCTCACACGATAGGAGAACTAGCATGCCAGCCATGAGCGATGTTGTGGGCGTCATCCTGGGCGGCGGGCGCGGCAACCGGCTCTTCCCCCTCACGCGCGATCGGTCCAAACCCGCGGTTCCCATCGCCGGGAAATACCGCTTGATCGTCGTGCCGATCAGCAACTGCATCAACTCCGGCATCTATCGGGTGGCCGTGCTCACGCAATTCAACTCGGTGTCGCTGCACCGCCACATCGCCCGTACCTATATCTTCGATACGTTCCATCGCGGCTACGTGCAGGTGCTGGCGGCCGAACAAACGCAGTCGTCCGAGGCCTGGTATCAGGGCACCGCCGACGCCGTGCGCAAGCAGCTGTTGGAAATTCAATCGTCCAACTGCGAATACGTCCTCATCCTGGCGGGCGATCACCTGTACCACATGGATTACGCCGCGCTGGCGCAATATCACTGGGAACACCAGGCCGACATCACGGTGGCCGTGCAGCCGGTGCGGAAAGAGGAGGCGTCGCGCTTTGGCCTGCTGAAACGCGCGCCCGATGGCCGGATCCTGGACTTTGTGGAAAAGCCCAAAGACCCGGCCGCGTTGGCCCACATGGTCAGCCGCGATGATCCCGAGCGGCCGTTCCTCGGCTCGATGGGCATCTACCTGTTCAAGACCAAAACCCTGGTGAACCTGCTGACAACGACTACCGACGATGACTTTGGCGGCGAAGTGATTCCGGGCGCCATCAAAACACTGGATGTCTTTGGCTACGATTTCGACGGTTACTGGGAGGACATCGGAACCATCCGATCGTTCTATGAAACGAATCTGGCGCTCAGCCGCCATGATTCGGCCTTCAATCTGCACGATCCGGCGCGGCCCATTTACACCCGCCCGCGGCATCTGTCCGGCTCGATCATCGACGGCGCGAGTTTGGAGAACGTCCTGCTGTCCGACGGCTGCCACATCGGACATGCTTCGATCCGCGATTCAGTGGTCGGCCTGCGCAGTTTCATCGCCGACGATGTGAAGATGAGCGAAACCGTGATGATGGGTTCGGACTTCTATGACCCGGCCGGTTTTGCGCCGCCCGGCGGTGTGCCGTTGGGGATTGGCAAAGGGAGCGTGATTGAGGGCGCGATTTTGGACAAGAACGCGCGCCTCGGGCCGGGTGTGGTCATCAAGCCCGTCCCGCGCGGCCCCGATATTACGAATGATCTCTGGTTCGTGCGCGACGGCATCGTGGTGATCGCCAAGAATACGGTGCTGCCCGCCGAAACCGTCATCGCGCCGCGCGAGTAACGCAACCCGACAAAAACGGCTCACGCTGAGCCGCAAAGCAACAACGGCAAATAAAACTTTGCGACTTGGCGGCTTAGCGTGAGGCCAATTGCTCAGGCGAGTGACGCAAAGGCCGCCTCAAACCGATCGTCGATCTCGTCGCGCAGGCCCTGCTCGACGGCGCGAAAACGCTTCATCAGGTCGCGGCCCTGGTCGGTCAATTCCGCGCCGCCGCCGCCCGCGCCGCCGACCTGCGCATTGATCAACTTGTAGCCCAGGCCCTCTTCCATCTCGTGCAGTTTCTCCCACGCGCGATGATAGGTCACTTTCATCTGCTCGGCCGCGCGGCTGATCGAGCCGGTCTGATCGATCGCCTCCAGCAGTTTCACGCGCCACTCGCTCAACACCACCACGCCGTTGTGCTCGATCCACAGATTGAATTTGGGTTCCATGTTATTTCTCTTCCAATCGCAGCGCGATGACGCTGCCAAAGATCAACGCTCCGCCGATCAGCTGGCCGCCGTCCAATAACTCATTCAACAGCAGATAGGCCCAGATCGTCGTCAACACCGGTTCAAGCGTCGCGAGCAGATTCGCCGTGCCCGCGGGCAGATGCCCCAGGCTGGCCGTGTACAGACCAAAGCCGCCGATGGTGGGAATGACCGCCAACACGATCAGGATCAGCCAGCCGTTCCACTGCGCGCCCAACGACCACAACGACGCCCGATCGGCCTGCGCGCCCGATAGCGACACCAGCGCAATCGGGAACATCACGATCGCGGCGACGACGAACGCGCTCAACGTCGCCGTCCACGAATTGATGTGCCGTTGCGAAGTGCGTTTGCCGATCAAACTGTAGCCGGTAAAACTAAACGCCGACAGCACGCCGATGAGGATGCCGCCCGCGTTCAAATTCCATTGCGCGGGATCGGTGGCCTTAGCGACGAGTATGCACCCGACGAGGCTGCTCACAAAGGCGGCGATGCGAATGGGGCTAAGGCGTTCTTTGAAGAAGAAGCGCGCAGCCAGAGCCGTGATGCCCGGCGACGCATACACCATCACCGTGGAGACCGCCGCGCCATTCAACGCCACCGACCACGTCCACGTCACATTCATGAAGGTCAGCGACAGGCCGTAGAGGATCAGCAACCTCCGATCGGAGCCGGCGACGCGCAGCGCACTCTTCCGAAAGATCAGTAACCCGATCAACAGCGTCGCCGTCACGATCACGTCGCGCCAGAAGGCCAGCGTCATCGGCGCCAGCGAATAATTCTTCAGCAGATAACTGATGAAGATGCCCGTCCACGACCAGAAGAAAATGCCCGTCAGGCCGATGAGATAGCCGCGATTGAGCGCGGTGGTTTTGGGTTGGTTGAGGGGAATGTCCATGATGAGTGACGAGTGACGAGTGATGAGTGATGAGTAACGAGTAACGGATGAAGCACGGATTACTCGTTACTCGTCATGCCCTTCTGAAAGACCAGCTTCACGATGCGCCGCGTCTGTTCCGTCACGATAAACGGCTGACCTGCGCGCACGCCGGGCACCCATGCGATCTGATCGCCCGCGATGAGCAGCGGCAGTCGATCGCGCACGAGGCGCGGTACTTTAACACTGATCAGCCAATCCTTCAATCGCAACGGCGACGGCTGGCCGTGCGGCTGAAACCGATCGGCGGATTGACGCGGGCGTAAATGCAGTGGCCCGATCAATTGATCGGCGTCCAGATAGGCTGTGAAGCCGCCCGACAGTTCAGATGGTCTTTCGGAAACGAGTGTTGCTTCCAAAGTCCACGTTGATTCGGGCAGAGGCGTCAGACCGGGCATGTTGACGGCCAGCGACGACAGACCTTCGGGCAGCTGCGGCCAATCGGGCACGTTGAGTTGATCGCGTGGCGCGATGGTGAACGTGTCGTAACTCACTTCTAGGATCAGATTTTGCGGCAGCGTGGCTTGATCGCCCGTGGCAGCGCGGGCCAGCAACTCGATCGCGTCTTCCACATGAACGAAGTCGATGTCGCGCAGCGATGATCGCAGTTGATGGATGGCACGGCGCAACAGGGCGCGCTGCGTCCCGATCGGTTGCTCGCGCCACGCCGACAGACTGAACGTGATCGCCGTGTCGGTTTCATCGAGGAGGGTCATATCCCATGCGAAGTTGCGATGCGCTTCCAGTAATTCATAATCGGCGGCGACGACGGTGGCGGTACGGCGCAGGATCGTGCGGAAGTTGGGGTTGTACGTTTCC
>JACRBO010000433.1 GCA_016219235.1 Chloroflexota bacterium | reverse complement strand
TCACGCAGGCCATCGCCAGTGCCGTGCCGCCGACGCGCGAGGCGACCCGCGAAGCCACGCGTGTGCCTACGGCGACACCCGTGCCAACATCGACTTCAACGCCGATGCCCGCCCCGACCCCCACACCGGAGCCGGGCCTCAGCGTGAGCCGCCCGCTGCCGCCGTCGAGTGTGTTTGTCTCGGCCGGCTGGGAAGTGCGCGTGTTGGACGTGCTGCGTAGTGAGGCCGCTGCACAGGCGATTCACGCGGCGAATCAATTCAACAAAGCCGCGCCGGTCGGTCGTGAATATCTGCTGGTGCGGCTGCGCGCGAAGAGCGTCCACACCGATCAGACCTCGCACGAGATTCGCGCGGGCGATTTCCGGTTGGTCGGTTCGATGCGGACTGAATACTCAGCAGGCGGAGTCGTTGCCCCGGAACCGCGCCTGGCGGCTGAGGTGTTTGCGGGCGGCGAAGTCGAAGGCTGGATCGTTTTCCCGGTGGCGAAAGATGAAGCGCAGTTGATTTTGATCTGGGATCCGTTGTCGGATACGACCACGAAGCGCGTGTATGTGGCGTTGAGCGAAGGCGCGGCGCTCCCGATCGATGCCGCGTTCGATCGAGTGTTGCCGACCGAGCTGGGCCGCACGCGCGAGCAGCCCGCGCCGTTGGGTGAATCGGTCGTGACTACTGCATGGATCATCACGGTTCTGGAGATGGTGCGCGGCGAAGCGGCGTGGTCGATGACGCTGGCCGCCAATCAATTCAATGATCCGCCCAAAGCGGGCATGTAATACGTGGCGGTGCGCGTGCGGGCGCAGTACATTCGAGCCGAAGACAAGACGGGCCGTATCTACAGTGGCTACTTCAAAACGCTGGGCAGCACCCATGTGCTGCACGCTGCGCCCTCTATCGTCGATCCGGAACCCGCGCTCGATGTCACGCTTTATCCCGGCGGCTCAGCCGAAGGCTGGATCACCGTGCAGGCGAAAGTAGACGAGTCTGATCTGTTGCTGGTGTTTGATCCGCTGTTCGATTCCAGCACTCAGAATCGGCGTTTTCTGGCGCTGACGCGCTGAATACTATTTCTTACCCGATGTCATTAAGTCGGCCTTGCGAAATGTCATGCTCGAACACATGCGGTGCAGTGCTCTGTGCTTCTGTCGGGCATCCAGAGTGATTAGTAGTCAATCATGCCGACCGGGTTACTGGATTCCCGCCAAAGGCGTGCGGGAATGACGTTCTACGGTAATATTGTCTCTTCACTCTGATCGTTTCAACCTGGGGCTGCCCTCCGTCAAAGTGAGGGCAGCCCTAATTTCACTACGGGGCTTTATCGAGATGACACAGACTTTTCAGCGGGACCGTTTTACGTGGCTGGCTTATCTGTTGCTGGCGTTCTTTGGCTACTTCCTCAATGTCCTCGGCCCGATTACCCCGTTTCTGAAAGATGAACTGGCCCTGTCGTATACGGTCAGCAGCCTGCATTTCACCGCCTTTGCCGTTGGCATCCTGGCGATTGGTCTGGGCGGACATCTGGTCATTCAGCCGCTGGGGCGCTGGCGGTCGTTGTGGCTCGGCGCGATCGGAATGAGCGTGAGCGCGGTGCTGTTCGTGATCGGCCAGACGCCCGTCATCACCATCGGCGCAGCGTTTCTCATGGGCTTGATCGGCTCGCTGATCCTCGCCATCGTGCCGGCGGCGTTGTCGGAACAACACGGCGAGCGGCGCGCCATCGCCCTGTCGGAAGCGAATGTGATCGCGTCGGGAGTATCAACCGCCGCGCCCTTGTTGGTCGGCTGGTTCGCGCAGTCGATCGGCGGTTGGCGCTTATCGCTGGCTCTGGTCGCGTTGACGCCGCTGGTGCTGTATGTCGTGCTGGCGAAGGGCATCGCTCCAGTGACCACTTCGACTGAATCTGATCCGCCTCGCGTCAAGCAGCCGTTGCCCGGCATGTTCTGGATTTACTGGGTGGCGATCGTGCTGGCCGTGTCCGTGGAATTTTGTATGATTTCATGGAGCGCCGATTATCTGGAAAATGTGCTGGGTTTGCTCAAAGCCGAGGCCGCTCAGGCGGTGAGCCTGTTCTTTGGGGGCATGATCCTGGGGCGCTGGGCGGGCAGCCGATTGGTGCGGCGCTTCTCGACGGCCCGCGTGGTCACGGCGGCGATCCTGCTCGCCAGTCTCGGCTTTCTGATCTTCTGGAAGCCCGGCAGTGTGTTGATGGGGTTGGGCGGACTGTTTCTCACCGGGTTGGGTGTAGCGAGCCTCTACCCGTTGATTCTCTCACTCGCCATCGGTGCGAGCAACAACAATCCCATTCAGGCCAGTGCGCGTGCCACTCTCGCGTCGGGCGCGGCTATCTTGACGCTGCCGCTGATTTTAGGGCGTCTCGCCGATGCAGTCGGTATCGGCCCGGCGTATGGTGTGGTGATCGCGTTGCTGTTGAGCGTATTCGTGATCATTCAGGTGGCGGGGCGAATGACGGCAAGGGATCAGGGATTGGGGATCAGGGATCAGAGATCAAGGTAGGCTGGATTTCAATCTAATCCGCGCCCCACGAGCAGAGAACGTTCGCCGATCTTCCGCTATTTCAAGCGCGCCGTCGTTGATCAGCGGGCAGCGGCATAGCCGTCATCGAGTTGAAAAATCTTTGGAAGCGGATTAGTTGATAACTCAACCCCATTTATCCTTATCTCAATCCCCTCGACAAGCAGGGCGGTATCTACTACACTGAAAGCATCTCACTCTGAGGTGCTTGTGTGAACATCGCCTTGCTTCACTATTCTGCCCCGCCCATTGTCGGCGGCGTGGAGAACGTGCTGGCGCAGCAGGCGCGGCTGATGCAGCAGGCCGGGCATCAGGTGCGCATCATCGCGGCACGCGGGGCGTCCCAACCCGGCATCGAGTTTGTGCCGCTGCCGTTGATCGATTCGCGCCACCCGCGCGTGCTGGCCGTCAAAGCCGATCTCGATCAGGGCCGAGTGTCCGCCGACTTTGAGCCGCTGGTCGATGAGATCGAACGCGATTTGCGAACGGCGTTGATCGATGTTGATATTCTCATTGCGCACAACGTCTGTTCGCTCAACAAAAACCTCGCGCTAACGGCGGTCATTCAGCGGATCGCACTGCCTCACCCCCCAGCCCCCTCTCCTGAAATCAAAAACCGTTTTCAGGAGAGGGGGAGCGGCCTTCTCCCCTCTCCCGGTGACGGCTTTATCGTCACCGGGAGAGGGGCCGGGGGTGAGGCGCATCCGCTCCTCATCCTCTGGCATCACGATCTGGCCTGGACCACGCCGCGCTATCGAGCGGAACTGCACGACGGTTATCCGTGGGATTTGCTG
>JACRBO010000443.1 GCA_016219235.1 Chloroflexota bacterium | reverse complement strand
CTGGATGTCATGCACAGCGCTGCCAAAGGTGTTGATCGCGCCGCCGTCGCCTTTGGAGATGCAGGTTTGATCGAAGACGTTGTAGGCGAAGGTGCTGCTGCTGCCAAACATCTGAATGCCGTTGTAGCCGATATTTTCAAAGCGATTGTAGCGCACCGTAAAACCATAACCCGATCGCGCCGCATCATCCACATAGATGCGCAGCCCCGCGCCGTCTTCCGTGCACGTACCTTCGCTGCCGGTCTTGCCGCAGCCCATGCCCGATTCATTGAGATTGGCGATCACGCCGATATTACGGATGGTATTGCCCTCGATCGTCGTCACGCGGCCGGGCGTGTGAATGCCGAAGTGATTCGCGCCGTCGATCACGTTGTTTTGAATGAGGATGTCATGGCCGCCCCGCCAACCATCCAGACCGTCACTCGCCCCCCACACCCAACTCCATAAATTGATGCCCGAATCGTCCACATTGCGAAGGGTGTTATTCCGCACCGTCAGGGCGCTGTTTTCGTCGGGATGTAAATTGGTCGGCGAGACGATGCCGCTTCTGAACCAGTCGCGAATCTCAAAGTTATCGACGACGATGTCGTGAACGGGAGCGGCATAATCGGTACCGAGATTGATCGCGCCCCAGTTGCGATCGTCGGTCTTCACGATCACGGATCCTTCGATCGTCGCGCTGCCCGGATGGGTCGTGGCGAAAAGATAGACTTTGCGATTCGCTTTGTCGTACCACCACTCGCCGTCTTGATCGAGCGTGTGCGGCGAATTGTTGATGAAGAAGCCCCAGCCGGTACAGTTCGTCGTATAGGGACACGTGACGTTGGCATTGAGCGTCAACGTTGATCCAGTGCGGCCGGTGACATCCCGATTGACCATCGACCACCGAATGACCTTGAGGTGAATCGTCGCGCCGGTCCAATCGACAGCGGGCAAACTGCCCGTAGCAAGTTGATTGGCGGCGGGCTGCGCCGAGACGGTGGCATAGCCGCCATCGCCCGCATCGAGATTGGGCCAGCGGCCCATCGTCAGGCGTTGCCCGTTCCGAAAGAGTTGATTAAGGCCGTTAGGAAACGTCGCCGCCGATAAGGTCGCAACGTAAATATTGGCGCCGGACACTGACCAGCCAACGATCGATTGTGCGCCGGAAAGCACGGGCTTGTTCGCGCAATCGCTCGTCGGGTACGCGCCAAACACGATCGGGTTGCCCGACGCGCCGGAATGTGTGATCATCAGCATCTCGCCGCGCCACACATCGCCGCATTTGAAGAGGACGTGGTCGCCCGGCTGCAAATTCAGCGCATTGACCTTGCTGATCGTTTTGAAGGGCGCGGCGATGGACAATCCGTTGTTCGAGTCGAGGCCGTCGGTCATGGAAACGTAGTAGGTGGTGTTGGCGGCGCGGGTGGCGGCGCCGTTGGCGGCGCGCACCGAGGTTGCCGCCTGCGCGAGGGTCAACAAGATGCACAGGCTAAGCCAGAATCGAAGTTTCATCATCACACTCCAGATGCAGATTGACTGTGATGATTATGCCTGTGTCGGCAAGCGGGAACAATAGGCGAAAGGTCGCCGGTGGCAAGTCTCATGTGGGTAACTGGTGATTGAAAACAGTTACTCCTCAGCCGTCATTGCGAGGAGCGCAGTTGGCGACGAAGCAATCTCCCTGTGACTGGTCCTGAGATTGCTTCGCGAAAAGCGCTCGCAATGACGGTGTTCCGGCGAATTTAGCATTGTCAAGCTCCTCAGCCGTCATTGCGAGGAGCGCAGTTGGCGACGAAGCAATCTTCCTGTGACTGGCCCTGAGATTGCTTCGCGAAAAGCGCTCGCAATGACGGTGTTCCGGCGAATTGAGCATTGTCAAGCTCCTCAGCCGTCATTGCGAGGAGCGCAGTTGGCGACGAAGCAATCTCCCTGTGACTGGCCTTGAGATTGCTTCGCGAAAAGCGCTCGTAATGACGACGGCGGAGTATTAACGAAAAACGGTTGTTGGAAATTTCGCGCAACCTACGCGCTTTCCAGCGAGGGGGCAAGTCGCGAGGAAAGGTCGAACATTCCGCCTGAGCGACGGGATATTAAAGATCAGGCGGATTTCTACTTCCGATGGAAGCTGGCTGATCAGCTTGCCACGCTTTGATCAGCTGACGAATGCGGCCCGCGACTACCGGCCAGTCGCGATTGAAACGGCTGTCAGACACACGATCCAGCGCGCGGATTTCGGCCTCGACGGCGGCGTGCAGCGCCCCGGCTCGATCGGGCAACACGATCACGCGCAGGGTCGCATCTTCGCCGAAGTCTTCACCCGGCGCGGTCATGCGCCACACGGATTCGTAAACGCCCGGCCAGTTGGTCGCGTGGGCGTGCAAAGTCAGCGTGACCGCCGCCGCCGGGGCGACATCGAACGGCACGCCGATCGCGCGGCGATCGATCAACGATGCGCCATCGATCACCCTCAGGCCGTAACCGCGATCGGCCGGCCAGTCTAAAAAGCCGGTGTTGCGAAGTGTGACGGTGATGGCTCGCTGTTCGTTGACCGTGAGGATCGGGATGGCCAATCGGACGGGGAGTTCAACCGCATGCCGGGGCTGATCTTCCACGAAGACCATCAGGGCATTGGCGACGCCGCGATCGGCATCGAGCAGCGTTCGCCCGTTGTACCACAGTTGGCTGGAACCGCCCCCGTCCAGTTTCATGGCGGTGACCGCGCCATAGTCGCGCAGCAGTCCGGCCAGATCGCCGGTGGACCGGACGGTGCTGACGACCAGCCACAACGTGCGGCCTGCGGCATCGATGCCGGCGGCGGTTTGCCGGGTGCGACGACAGGCGGCCGCCGGAATGCGATCTGCCATGCAGGCCAGCGCTTCGGGCCTGACGACGCCGTCGCTCAGGATAATGGGACCGCCGCTGATCGCGTTAAACAGGACCGTGTCGTAAACCACGTCCGAGAGACTGGCGCGGGGCTCGAGCTGTGCAATGGCCGCCCCGGCGAAGCGCGCCACAGCCAGTGTGGTGCGCCGATACCGGCTGGGATTGGCGCGAATGGTCGCAAAGGTATCCAGGCGCTGACCCTGTGCGGCCGTGGGGCCTTCCGGGCCGCGCTCCGCGCCGAAGTAGTCGCCGTTGACGACGATGACGGCTCCGCTGGTTCGATACCGCCGCGCCATATCCACGACGCGTTCGCGTTGTTCGTCGGGCGGGCGCACGTCCAGCACGTCGTTGGCCATGATGGTCTGGACGCGCAGCCGCGGGTGGCTGAGATCGACGCCGAGGAGGTGCGTGCGGCCGCCGTCTTCTACACAGTACGTGATGCCGGGCAAGGTCGAACGGCATTGGGCGCGCGCCTGAGCGGCAGCCGGACCCGGCGGCCACAGGCTGGCCGCCAAAATCAGCCCGACCAGCCACAATCGCAGCCAGCGAGTACGATTCAGTGCTTTGGCGTGATACCTTGCAGTTTTGATCACAGACGATCACTTCAATGCCGCACGGCCTATCCATCGGTCAGCGCGCATGGCTTGCCGACCTTCCAAGCACAGAACCGAGTATACCCTGCCGGTCAGTGCCCCTGATGTGTCGTTCATCAAAAGGGCCGAGTGATCGTTAGGAGGGCGATTTGCTTTCATTGCCCAGCCAGTCCAACCTGCATTATTCCAGCAGGAACTTTCGCATCTCAGCGTGGACTTGCTCCGCCTGAGCGATGAAGCAGTAGTGATGTCCGCCGGGAATCACCACGATTCTGGCCTGCGGAAATCGGCTTTGAAACTCGGCGATGATGGACTTGAAGAACGGGTCCCGCACCTCTCGAATGTAGGTTTCAAATGCGGCTTTTTGTTCGGCGGTGTACTCGTCAGTCAGGGTGCGTGTTCGCTGCCCGTAAAAGCAGAGTGTGGGTATTACGGCTGTCACTCTTTTCGGGCCATAGTTTTGAATCAGATTCTTGACCATCGCCTGTTCGACATAGGCGGGCATTCGATCGACGTAGACGCCCTCCTCGTTCACGGTTACGCCATGGGAGAATTCTTCATCCCATAGTTCACTCCAGATTTCCGCGAATTCGGGAACATCCCTTTTCACCATGGCAATGTATTCTTCGACCGTGCGCGGCGGGGCGCTTTCTTCCCTTTTTATTTCCACCGTGTTGAGCGGATTTTGGGCGTTAATGGCTGGCTCCCGTCGGCGATCATCGAGCGCCTCCAGATAGATCAACTTCTCGACCCGCTCCGGATACGTCGCGGCAAAATGGGTCAGTTCGACGCCCGCCAGCGAGTGACCGGCCAGGCTGGCTTTTTCAACGCCTGACGCATCCATGAACTGTCGAATGTCTTCGACGAGCGTATCGGCGTCATAGCCGGTTTCAGGATAATCAGAATCGCCCTGGCCCCGGCGGGTCAGAGCCAGAACGCGAAACTTGTCAGTAAAGCGCGGGGCGAATTCATTGAAGATGTAAGCGGACGATCCCATGCCCGTGAGAAAAATCAGCGTCGGCCCCGTCCCACCCCAATCGAGATAGTGCAGGCGGATGCCGTTTACAGTTACAAAGTCACTCGTGTGATTCGATGTATGCATTTTTCTCCCTTTAGCTTGCCTGGTCAGGATAGGTTAGCCAGATCGAAATCTTGCAACGTTTGTTTAGCTGCTTCGTCACCGGCAAATTCACCGCGACTCCGTGATTTCATAGAGGGTTCCTCCTTGATGAGACTTGCCCCACTCATGAAAACGTGAGTGGGACAAAGTCCTAATCAGCTGCCACAACTTCGTTAACGGCCACATCGTGGGCCGCCACATCCGATTGCCGATCAATCCGATCGAGCCGCACCACCCGCGCCAGCAGCGGCAGCGCCGCTGACAGAATCACCGCGCTCGACGTCAACGCCGCGCGCAGGCCAAACGTGTTGCCGATGCCGCCGACGATCGGCCCGCCCACGATCTGCCCGAAGGCGTCCACCTGGCTCGACATCGAGATCACGGTGGCGCGCACGCTCGATTCGACATGCTGATTGACCCACGTCGTGTACAACGGCATCAGCGTGTTGCGCGTCGAACTCAACGTCCAGTAGGCAATCAGCGCGATGACAAAGTTGTCTGTCAGCGCGAAGGTGAACAGGCCGATCACCATCGCCACGTTGAGGCTCAACACCGCGCGCGCGATGACGCCGTGATGGTTGGTGTCCAATCGCCGCCGCGCCACTTCCGTCAGGCCGATGCCCAGCAGCATGCCGCCGGCTCGCAGGATTCCAAACCACGTCACCGGCATGAGACCGCCAAGCGTAGGCAGCGTAATGCTGTGCAGAAAGTGCGGCGTCCACAACCGATCCAGCCCCTCGCTATACAGGCCAAACACCAGCCCGATGACGAGGATGTTGATCAGCGTCGGTTTGCCGCGCACCAGCCGCACCCCGCTCTTGAAGGTGTGCGCCATCGATTGAAACGTGTTGCGATCTTCGCGCGGTGCAGGCTTGAAACCGGTCTCCGGCATCACGAGGATCAGCGCCGCGCCCAGGCCCATCAACGACAGGCCGCCCAGCACGATGGGCAGATTGATCGAGACGTTGCCGAAAACCGTGCCGAACACGATGCCCGCCAGCGCGCCAATCGTGCCGATCTGGTCGGCACGCAGAAACGCCTGTCCCGCGCGCTCCTCACCCACTTCGTCGGCGATCCACGCCTCGCTCGCGCCGCTGGTGAAGGTGTAGCCCAGCCCCCACAACCCCTGCGCCAGCAAGATCGCCGCGAACTGCGGGATGGAGCCTTCGATCACGAACGCGACGCCCATGATAAACATGCCGATGATGATCGACATCCGGCGGCTGATCACATCAGCGACCACGCCGGTGGGCACCTCAAACACAAACAAGCCTGCCACCATCGCCACATTGAGGCTCAACACCGCGCGCGCGATGACGCCGTGATGGCTGGTATCTAATCGCCGCCGCGCCACTTCCGTCAGGCCGATGCCCAACAGCATGCCGCCGGCTCGCAGGAT
>JACRBO010000442.1 GCA_016219235.1 Chloroflexota bacterium | reverse complement strand
CGGACGACTGGACCGAGCCCGGCCCCTGCCGCGAGCTGGCGCACCGCGCCGGCTTCAGGTTCGTCGAGTACCCGGGCGCCTATCACGACTTCGATGCGCCCAACACGCCGCTGCGCGTGACCATCGGCCGCACGTACGAATGGTATGAAGCGATGGGCGAGTTTGAAGGCGTCAAACAGGAACTCGACGAACACGGCACCTGCAAATACTGCGGCCGCGTGCGCTATTGCCAGTGGCCGCCCAGGGTGTCCACACAACCGGTAGAGGCAACCCACCATGAATCCCCTGCGTAGAGCCGCGGCCCGTTGGCAGGCGCGGATTGAACACATCGGCCGCCGCGTGGATCAGCGCTGGTCCAACCTGGGCTTGCAGACCAAGATGGCCGCGCTCGTCACCATCGGGCTGGTGGGCCTGTTTACGGTGTTCGCCCTGATGGGCAGCAGCGCCACGCAGCAATCGACCCGCCAGGTCTTGAATCAGCGTGAAATGGTCGCCCGCCTGAGCGCGACCACACTCGACGAGACCCTGCGTCACGTCCACAGCACGTTGACGTTACTGGCCGAACGGGCCGTGCTGCGCGACCCGCAGGCCAGTCAGGCCGAGCGCCAGGCCGCGATCGATTCATGGCTGCCGCAAATGAGTGCGGCCAGTCGCGCGATCTTCCTGTTCGATCAAACGGGCGGCCTGATCGCCTCGACGGCGACCGATGCCGTGCCCGCCGGCCCGCCGCCCGCGCCGATCATGAATACGGCGTTCGACAACGGGCACTTCAGCCTGTCGCTGATAGCGAACGATCAACCGCACGCGCTGATCGCCGTGCCCGTCCGGGCCGCCGACGGCCTGACGCTGGGCGCGGTGGCCGTGCTGTTGGACCTCGACGCGCAGGCGCTCCTGCCTTTTGAACACTCCAACGAGCTAGGCCCGACCGGCGCGATCGACGTGATCGACGCCGGCGGCCTGGTGTTGATGAGCACCCAGCCCGATCGGGCGTTGACCCACACCGGCCCCGCCGAACTCATCGGCCGACTGTTCGCGGCCGATCGCGCCAACGCCGCCACGTTGGAATCCGGCGATGAAGTGATTGCCTTCGCGCCCGTGTCGCTTGCGCCGTGGGGCGTGCTCGTCCGGCAAAAGACCGATGAAGCCTTCGCGCCCGTGCGGCACCTGTCGTTGCAAGTGTTCGTCCTGGGACTGTTGACCGTGATCGGCGCACTGGCGCTCGTCGCGGTCACGACCCGGAGCGTGATCAATCCGGTCGAGTTGCTGACGGGCGCCGCCCAGCGGATCGCGGAAGGCGATTTCGCTGCGCCGGTGAACCGGCAGCGGCGCGGCGACGAGATCGGCGAACTGGCGGACAGCTTCAACACCATGCGGCTGCGCCTCAAACACTCGATGGACGAGATTCAGGCGTGGAACCGCGAGCTGGACGAGCGGGTGCACGAGCGCACGCAGGCGGCGCTGGCCGCACAGCACGAAGCCCAGACCGTGCGCGATGATCTGCGGGCCGTGATCGACGCGCTGTCGGACGAGTTGATCGTCGTCGGCGCCGACGATTATCGCATTCAGCAGGTGAATCGCGCCGCGCGCGAGCGGCTGGGCGGCGAGTACGAGCCGATCGGGCAGCTGTGTTACGAAGTCGCTCATCACCAGCAGCCCTGCCGGGAATCGCGCGACCGCTGCCCCCTGTCCGACGTGTTGAGTGGCGGCCAGTCGGCGCAGGTGACGCACGTGCATGCCTGCGGCGATCAAGAGCGTTTCATCGATATTGTGGCCTCGCCCATGCGCGACGCCGGCGGCCGTATCACGCGCATTGTCGAACTGAAACGCGACGTCACCGACGAGCGACGCACCAAGGAGTCGCTCGTCAGGCGCAACCAGCAATTGTCGATCCTGAACGAGATCGCGTTAACGGTGAATCAGTCGTTGAATCTGGAAGATATTCTGGGCCGCGCCCTCGACGGCGTGCTGCGGCTGACGCACATCGACGTGGGCGCCATCTTCCTGCAGGACGACGCGGCCGGCGATTTGAAGTTGATGGCGTATCGCGGCCTGTCGGAAGAAGCCGCGCGATTGGCCGCGCACATCGGCCTGCTCGACGGCTCGTGCGGCGGCGTGCTGGAGACCGGTCAGATCGTCATCGTGCCCGACCTCAGCCGCTTTCGCGGCCCGCGCGCGCGATCGCTCCAGCGCGAAGAATTGCACACGCTGGTGCACGTGCCGCTCACGGCCAAGGGCTGTACGCTGGGCAGTCTGTGCATCGGCACGCACCACACGCGCGACTTCGATCCCGAAGAACAAGAGATGCTGAACGCGATCGGCAGCCAGATCGCGGTGGCTGTCGAAAATGCGCGGTTGTATGCCGAAGTTCAGCACAAAGAACAGGTGCGCGGCGAGCTGTTCCGGAAGGCCATTGGCGCGCAGGAGGAGGAGCGCAAGCGCATCGCGCGTGAGCTGCACGACGATACCAGCCAGGCGTTGACCGCGCTGTTGTATGCGGCGGAAGAAGGCCTGGACACGCCCGATCTCGCCGCCGTCCACAAGAAGCTGCTCCACATGCGCGAGTTGGCGCAGCGCACGCTGGACGGCGTTCACAAGTTGATCTTCGATCTGCGCCCGTCGATGCTCGATCATCTGGGGTTGGTGCCGGCGCTGCGCTGGTATGCTCAATCGCGGCTGGAGCCAAAGGGTATGCGGGTCGTCATCGATCAGATCGGCGAAGCGCCGCGCCTGCCGCCCGAAATGGAGACGTGCCTGTTTCGCGTCGTCCAGGAAGCGATCAACAATATCGTGCGCCACGCCGCCGCCCGCAACGTCAGCATCCTGTTTGGCCTGACCGATCGGGCCGTCACGACGTACATCGAAGACGACGGCATCGGCTTCGACCCGATCGAACTGACGGTCCTGACGGAATCATTGCGGGGGCTGGGCCTGATGAGCATGCGCGAGCGAGTCGAGCTGGTGGGCGGAACCCTGGACCTTGATTCATCACCCGGCGCCGGCACGCGCATTCATATCCGTGTCCCGACGATCGAAGGAACCGGCGGCTATGCCTGAGATTCGAGTGTTGATCTGCGACGATCATGCCATCCTGCGGGATGGTATTCGAACACTGCTGGAACGCCAGGACGACATCCGCGTCGTGGGCGAAGCCGGCAACGGCCGCGAAGCTTTGGCGCGCGTGGCTGAGCTCAGGCCCGACATCGTGCTGATGGATGTCGCGATGCCGGAGCTGGACGGCATCCAGGCCACGCGCCTGATCAAACAACAATACCCGGACGTCAAAGTGTTGATCTTGACCCAGCACGACGACCGCGAATACGTGGGACCGTTGTTGCAGGCCGGCGCGTCGGGCTACGTGCTGAAACGATCGGGTGGTCACGAAGTCATCATGGCGCTCCGCCAGGTGGACGAACAGGGGGTGTATCTGGCCCCCAGCATCACGCGGCGGGTCCTTGAGGATTACACGCACAAGGACACAGCCGACCGCGACAGCGCGCCGGCGCTGACCGAGCGCGAACGCGACGTTCTGCGGCTGGTTGTCGAGGGCAAGAGCAACAAGGAAATCGCCCACCAGCTGAGCATCAGCCCCAAGACCGTCTCCGTGCATCGCAGCAACATCATGTCGAAACTCGGCCTGCACAACAGCGTGGAGATGCTGCGCTACGTCACCCGGCATCATCTGTTTGATGTCGATTCAAGGTAGGGGTGAAGCGTGCCCTCGCCCTCGTCTTAGTCGATATGGCAAGTTGGCGAGGGCCAGCCTCGCCCCTACCCCCAATTCCAAATCTTTATCAGGAGCGTATCATGCCGAACGATCTCAACCTCGATTTTGTACTGATCCCCGCGGGTGAATTCAAGATCGGCAGCGATCCGGCGGCCGATCGCGATGCGCAGCTCGACGAGATGCCGCTGCACTACTTGAATGTCAGCGATTTCCATGTGATGCGGCAACCGGTGACAAATGCTCAATACACGCAGTTCGTCGAAGCCACCGGCCATCGCGCGCCGTTGTTCTGGGCGAATGGACAACTTCCGGCGGGCAAAGAACAGCTGCCCGTTGTGGGCGTCTCCTACGCCGATGCGATTGCGTTCTGCCGCTGGGCAGGTCAAGCGTTGGACAAGCCGGTGCGATTACCAACCGAGGCCGAATGGGAGAAGGCGGCGCGCGGCAGCGACGGGCGGGTATATCCGTGGGGCAATCGCTGGGAGCCTGGCCGCTGCAACAACGCCGAAGCGAAGATTGGCGGCCCGTCAGCCGTCGGGCAATTCTCGCCGCAGGGCGACAGTCCCTACGGTGTGGCCGACACGGCCGGCAATGTGCAGGAGTGGTGTTCGTCGTTGTTCAATCAGTATCCCTACGATCCGGCGGATGGCCGCGAAGCGATCGTGTATGAGTTGAACGAAGATCACCTGTTGCCCAAACAGCGTGACATGGGTGGCACATCCAATCCGCAGGCCGATGAGGCATCGTGGGGCAAGTCGTGCATCCGGGGCGGGTCGTGGCGCGAATCCAAATTGCAGAGCCGCTGCGCCTATCGCAGCTGGGCCGCGCCGATGCATCGCAGCGACGACACGGGCTTTCGATGTTGTTACGAGCCGTAAGCATACCTGTGCAACAGATAGACAACGAACACATGCGGTGCATGTGTTCGTTGTCTATCCGCTGCAGCGCTTAGCCAAACAACAGCCGCATCAGGCCAATGCCCAGCGCCGCCAGAATGAAGGTAATGATGGTGATGATCTGCATACCGACCAGCATCCCGACGACACGGCGCTGATCGGGCCGCAGCTTCAAATACCAATCGGCGAAGCGGCGCAACACGCGCCGTCCCCAATTGCCGCGCAAGCCCGCGTACACTTTGATGTTCGTCAGCCACTGCTTGACGATCTTGCGCACCGACTGCGTGAACTCGTCGCTTTCAGTTTCTTCGGCCAGAAACTCTTCTTCGTAAATCAGCCGCGTGGCGGTCTGCTCGCCGCGCAGCACATCCTGCACTGTCCACGTAACGCGCGTTTGCCGTTCAGCCGTCAGGTCGTAGGCGAATTTCTGATCCGGCACGAAAGCGGCGACGACTGTGTCGTACTTCGTGCTGGCGCTGTCCTTCAACTCCACTTCATAGCACGCGCCCACTTGCGGCCAGTCGGGATCGATGTACACGACGTTGGCCACGCCCCACAACGGGCTGAGTTGAAAGCGGCGCACGCGATGTGTGACGATGTCGAACACTTCCGCGCGCGGCGCATCAATCTCGATCGATTCGACGACTTTACAGGTCCGCATGACGACGGCGTGATCTCCTCTGGAATCAATCCGTATTGTACCGCAGCCACGTCACCCCTTGCAATCGGTCAATTCAAGCCGAACACTGTCGCGATCACGCTCGTCCATTCCGCCCGCGTCATCGTCGGCGGCGGCTGCTTGAGAAGCAGGATCGGATCGCGCAGCAGTTTGTTCGCGATCGCTTCACCCATGATCTGGATCGCCTGCTGCTGTTCCGGCGTCAAATCGTTCAATCGCCGCAAGGTATGATCGATCTCGCGTTGGGAGATCGTATGCGCTTTGGCCTGCAAAGCCTGAATCGTCGGCGCACTCGAGCGGCTTGCCCGCCACCGATCGAATTCGGCCAACTCGGCGGCGACGATCGCTTCGGCCTGTTCGCGTACTTCAAGGGTCAGCGGATGTTTGACGCGCACGATCGATTCCAGGTCGTCGATGTTGGTCAATCGCACGTTGGGCAACGCGCCGATCGGCGGATCGGCGTCGCGCGGCACGGCCAGATCGACGATCAGCATGGGCTGCTGCGATCGAGCCTGCATGGCGCGCTCGACCGCTTCACAATGCAGCACGACGTGCGGCGCACCCGTCGAGCAGATCACGATGTCGGCGTCGATCAAGCTGTCGGCCAGTGCGTCAAAGTGGACGGCTCGTCCCTTCAACTCGACGGCGAGTTTCTGCGCGCGATCGAAGGTGCGATTGGCGACCAGCACGCAGCGCAGCCCCGCCTTCACCAGCGCCCGCGCCGTGATCGAACTCATCTTGCCTGCGCCAATCAACAGCGCTGTGCGCTGATGCAGCGAACCAAACAACTCCCCGGCTAAATCGACGACGACCGTGGCAACGGACAAGGCCGTTCGACCGAGATCAGTTTCGGTGCGCACGCGCTTGCCGGCTTGAATGGCCGATCGGAACAGCGCGGACAAAATCGGGCCGGTAGTTGCCGCCTCGTGCGCCAGTTCGCACGCTGTCTTTACCTGCCCGAGAATCTCGTTTTCACCGGCCACCAACGAATCGAGCCCGGCGGCCACGCGCAGCAGATGATGAGCGGCGTCGGACTCGCGTTTGAAGTACAGCACCGTCTTCAACTCATCCCGCGATAACCGGCTGTGATCGGCCAGCAGGTCTTGCGCGATCGTTGCGGCCCGATCGAGATCATCGGCGTAAATGTACAACTCGGTGCGATTGCACGTCGACAGGATGACGGCCTCGGCCCCGTCACACGCAAGACGTTGAATGAGTCGCGGCAAAGCGTCGTGGCTGTGATCGGGCGTGAAAGCCAATCGCTCGCGCACTTCGACCGGGGCACCTTTGTGATTGACGCCGACCAGCAGCAAGTCATTCATCAGTTCCGCCGCGCACTCGCGCAACCCGCACACGATGACGTTGCGCAGCCTGCACAGCCCGAGCTGCCGCCTACGGCCACACGCTGTCCACCTGAACCGCTGAACGCCGCGATGGGCGTGAAGATGCGCTGCACGTTGCCGCCATGACAGGTTGGACATTCGACCGACGACAGGCTGTCACTCATCTTGCGCTGAATCTCAAACGATTGATTGCAAGTCGCGCAATGGAATTCATACAGTGGCATGAGCCACCTCGTTCGCGTAAACTCGGGCACGCCCGACGAGCGCCTCGGCCCAACCGGGCGCGCCCGCCGCGTGTAAGTGCATGTAACCGGCGAGTACGCTGCGATAGATCAGGCCATCACGCTTTTCGCTAATCCCGTTGCCGCGCGTCAAAGCGTAAGCCGTTCGCAAAGAAGAATCGACGTTAATCAACCGCGAATGATGAAACTCGTGACCGCGCAGCACCGTGCCTTTGGGCAGGAACGGATTCTCGTCCACGACTTCGGCGATCACATAGCCGTGCCCTTGCGGTCGATCCATCATCTCCACGTCGTAGGGCAGCGCACCCACCATCTCAGCTGAACGATCACCCCACACGATGCGGCGCGAGAGGTACATCAGCCCGCCGCATTCAGCGTATACCGGCAGACCACGTTCGATCGCGTCGCGCAGACTCTGGCGCAGCGATCGATTAGCCGCCAATTCGTCCATAAACATTTCAGGGAAGCCGCCGCCGATGTAGAGCGCGTGAATGTCCGGCAGCCGCGCATCGTTGAGCGCGTCGATGAAGACCAGCTGCGCCCCGGCGTTTTCAAGCGCCTCGAAGTTTTCAGGATAATAAAACGAGAAAGCGCGATCGCGGATGACGCCGATCTGGAGGTTGGAGGTTGGAGGTTGGAAGTTGGAATGAAGCGTCTCCATCGGAAATAGTGGAGCGCTGCAGGCGAGGGCTAACACGCGATCGAGATCGATGTGATCCTCGGCGGCGCGTTGGCAGGCCGCGATCGCGGGCACGAGTTGATCGTTTTCACCGCGCGGCACGAGGCCAAGATGTCGATCGGGAATGACGAGGGCCTCGTTGTGCGGCAAAGCGCCCAACACCGGGATTCCGCAGTAGCGTTCGATGGCGTCACGCAATTTGCGTTCGTGGCGCGGGTTGCCGACGTTGTTCAGGATCACAGCGGCGATATTCGTGTCCGGCTCGAACGTCTGAAAGCCGCGCACCAGGGCGGCGACGCTGCGGCCCATGCGCGCGGCGTTGATCACCAGCACGATCGGCGTGTGCGATAACATCCGTGAGAGTGATGCTGTGCTATCGCGCCCGTCTTCGTCGACGCTGTCGTCGAACAAGGCGTGATTGCCTTCGATCAAACTGATGTCGGCCGCGCGTGCGCCGATCACGAACGCGTGGCGAATAGCCTCACCCCCACGCGGTTGCGCGCGCTCCCCCTCTCCT
>JACRBO010000432.1 GCA_016219235.1 Chloroflexota bacterium | reverse complement strand
GGGGGGTGAGGCACTGGCAAAGGATGTTCTTCGTAATGACCGACGATCGTACCCGACAACCAACGATAAACGCGCGGAATGCCCAACGCATCTTCAGGCAGTTGCTTGACCAACTTCCGCAGTGCGCGGCGCTGCTTCTGATACCACGCTTCCACCTGGGTGCGCTCTTTGTCTTGAAAACGCTCTACAGCTCGGCGATTGAATTGTTGATCGTTGGCGTAATCGCGGGGCGGGCGCTCATCGCGCAGCAGATACGGCATCACATGCAGCGTCTCCGCCAGCCACGCGCCCAGATGCGCCAGCAAATCTTGTGGACGATCGTAGCCTTGTTGTCGCGCGAAGGCCGCTTGCTCGTCGTCGGGCAGGGTGGCCAACCGATCGGGATACTCTGCCCACACGTCGTCCAACAGCGCCATCAATTCTGCGCGTGTCCAGCGCCTCGTGCGACGTGCCATATCGCTCCCCCGGCAATACTGCGTACTGCGTGGTGCGTAACCAAACTCGCTTACGCACCACGCAGTACGTATTACGCATTACTTCTTACGTCCCAACTTTGCCTCGATGATTTCCAGCAGCGTCGGCTGACCGATTTCCTGCAACTCGTAGCGCACGCGCTGCGACGGGCGATTGATTTCCACCACGCGCCGCAGATCGATCGGGGTGGCGACGATGACCAGATCACAGGGCGTGTTGTTGATCGTCTCGCCCAGTTCCTTCATCTGCTCCGCGCCATAGCCCATCGCCGGAAGGACTGTGCCGGTGGTGGGATACTTCTTGTACGTCGCAGTGATGGTGCCCACGGCATATGGCCGCGGATCGATAATCTCCGCCGCGCCAAAGCGTCGCGCCGCGACCACGCCCGCACCGTAGGCCATTTCGCCGTGCGTCAGCGTGGGACCGTCTTCGACCACCAACACGGCCTTGCCTTTGATGGCCGCCGGATCATCCACGAAGATCGGCGAGGCCGCTTCGACGATGGTCGCGGCGGGATTGACAGCACGGATATTATCGCGCACTTTGGAAATGTGATCGAGATCGGCCGTGTCGATCTTGTTGATGACGACGACGTCGGCCATGCGCAGGTTTGTTTCGCCGGGATGATAGGTGACTTCGTGGCCGGGACGGTGCGGGTCGGCCACCACGATGTGCAGATCGCTCTTGTAGAAGGACATATCGTTGTTGCCGCCGTCCCATACAATCACGTCCGCTTCTTTTTCGGCTTCGCGCAAAATCGCTTCGTAATCGACGCCCGCGTAGATCACCACGCCGCGATCGATGTGCGGCTCGTACTCTTCGCGTTCCTCGATCGTGCAGTCGTGCTTGTCGAGGTCGCTATAGTCCGCAAAGCGCTGGACCTTCTGTTTGACCAGATCGCCGTACGGCATGGGGTGGCGAATCGCCGCGACTTTGTAGCCCAGGCTCTTGATGACTTCGGTCACGCGGCGGGTGGTCTGGCTCTTGCCCGCGCCCGTGCGCACGGCACACACCGAGATCACCGGCCTGGTCGATTTGACCTGCGTGAACGTCGGTCCCATCAGGCGGAAGTCCGCACCCGCCGCCAACGCCTGCGACGCGCGGTGCATCACCGTCTCGTGGCTCACGTCCGAATAGGCGAAGATGACCTGATCGATCTGGTGCTGCTTGATCAATTCAGTCAGTTCGGCTTCGGGATAGATGGGAATGCCGGCCGGGTATAAGTTGCCCGCCAATTCCGGCGGATAGCGGCGGCCATCGATGTTGGGGATCTGGGTGGCTGTGAAGGCAACGACCTCGTACGCGTCGTTGTCGCGGAAGACCGTGTTGAAGTTGTGGAAGTCACGGCCGGCCGCGCCCATGATGAGAACCTTAATCTTGCTCATATGCTCTGCTCCTTAGAGGGATATATTTGCCTGAGTGGCAAGGGTGGGTGAATGAACGGCGCTACCAAAACAAAATGTCATTGCCCCCGGTATTCGGGCAATGACACTTGCTATGCTCATCATGGGGTGACCCCCATCTTTGGCTGGGATGACGCGCAACCGTGATTGGGTTAATGCGCCACGCCCCATGAATCTTTTATTGAGGCAATTATAGCATGACTCCCCTGAAAGAACTATGATCTCACGCAAAGCGTGTGCACGCAAAAGGTG
>JACRBO010000431.1 GCA_016219235.1 Chloroflexota bacterium | reverse complement strand
CGCCGCGCCTTCACTTCGGCCACGGCATCGGGGCGGAAACGATACAGGCGCGCGGGCCGCCCGTCACCCGCGCGCACTTCGTCTAGCGGCTCGATCACTTGCGCCTCCATGATGCGGCGGCGGAAGTTGCGCTTGTCCAGCGGTTCACCCAACACAATCTCGTAGGCTTTTTGCAGTTCGCTCAGCGTGAACTCCGGCGGCATCAACCGGAAACCCACCGCGGAATATTCGATCTTGTAGCGCAGGCGTGTCACGGCGTACTGCACGATGTCGCTGTGATCAAAGGCCAGTTCCGGCATGGAATTGATGGGCCACCACTGCGCGTCACCCGTGTCTGAGCCGCCGTGCACGGTCAATGGCGCAGGCACTAACGCGATGTACGCCACGCTGATCACACGGCCGCGCGGGTCACGCTCCAATTCGCCAAAGGTGTACAGCTGCTCCAGATACACGTGCGACACGCCGGTTTCTTCCGCCAACTTTCGGCGTGCGGCGGCATCCAGCGCCTCGTCGATGTTGACAAAGCCGCCGGGCAGCGCCCACTTGCCGCGATACGGCTCGGTATCGCGTTTGATCAATAGTACCTGAAGTTCGTTGTCGCGCAGGGCGACGATAACCACATCCACCGTCACCGACGGTTTGGGGTACTTCTCTATCATGAACGGGCCTCGGAATTCGTGTTATCTCTACACGAATGTACTGCCGATGGGGAGCATTGTCAAGTGAGGAGTGTCACGGTCATCCTGTGTCAGGCGTGCAAACGGGGAAACAGCCGGGGCACGCGGCGCTGATAGTCACGGTACGCGCCGCCAAACTCGCGAACGAGTTTGCGTTCTTCAAAGATTGAGCCAACCCAGAAATAAACGTGGATACCGGCGACCAATGCCAACCGATTGAGCGTCATCGGCGACACAAGATAGAGCATGATCAACGTGGTGGTGTACAGCGGATGCCGCACATAACGATGTAAGCCGGTAGTCACCAATTGCGCCGTCGAAGTGGAATCAAGCGTGGTGTTGGCGGACGGCCCGATTAGCTGTCGCAGCCCGACAAAGAACGCCCAATCCATCTGATACACGCTGTACGCCAGGCCGGCGAGCGCCAATGCCTGGATCACTAACGCCAGCGTATCGACCGGGGCAGGAAAACGGTATAACTCGGTGTCAGGCAACGCCCACGCCAGATACAGCGCGGGTGCAAACGCGCCGAGGGCGATCACGTTGAAGAACAGGCGATAGGTGACTTCGGCCAGGCGCGCGCCCACTACCCGCGCGGCGATCGCTTTGGCGCCGTGCGAGGCCAGGACAGTGTGACTCGCGGCAAAAATGATCAAGGCCGCCCAGATTTGCAGAACTCCACTCATGCCGCGATTGTATCACGTCTGAGATCACCTTGATTCACAAAAACACAGATTAAAGCAGAGGCGGGTCCGTGCGAAGCCTTCCCGTGGGACACGCCGCCGGACACGCGGGTGTAGAAGCCGCCTCTGCACTTGTACAGTGATCTACTCTGACTCGCTATTCGCGTTCGCGCTTCTTCTTGCCATCCTCGTCGATGCGCTTGGGCGAAGGTGGCCCAAACAACTGCCCCTCGATACGGCGCAGCACTTTGGCCCCGCGTGACCGCGCCGCCGCCAGCGGATAGATCGCAATCCGTGCCGCGCGCAGCAGCAGATTGGGTTTGTACAGCGGTTCCGGCACGCCCCACTCAATGGTGGCGGCCGCCCACGTCAGGCCCGCGCCAAATCCTACCAGCACGATCTTGTCACCCGGCTTGATGCGCCCGCATTCGACAGCCTCGCACAAAGCGATGGGGATGCTGGCGCTGGAGGTGTTGCCGTACCGATCGAGGTTCACAAAAATCCGATCGTCCGTCAACTCCAGCGTGCGCGCCGCGGCCTGAATAATCCGCAAATTGGCCTGATGCGGCACAAACAACTGGATGTCATCCAGCGTTAAGCCCGCTTTCTCTACCACTTCACGCGTGGCCTTGTCGACAACGCGCGTGGCAAAACGAAACACTTCGCGCCCGTTCATCTGAATGTAGTGCTGGCCCTGCTGCACGGATTGGATCGACGCCGGGGTGCGACTGCCGCCCGCCGGGACGATGAGTAGATCACCGCCGGAACCATCAGACCGCACCAGCGATGATAACACGCCGCCGCGCTCTTCCGAGGCTTTCAGCACCATCGCGCCCGCGCCATCGCCGAAAAGAATGCACGTGCCGCGATCCTGCCAGTTGGTGATGCGGCTCAACGTCTCACTGCCCACCACCAGGATGATTTTGTGCCCGCCGCCCTGAATGATCTGGGCCGCGACCGATAGGCCATACATGAAGCCCGAACAGCCCGCCGATAGATCGAACGCGCCCGCCTTGTTCGCGCCCAGTGCGTCTTGAATCAGCGACGCGGTCGAGGGAAAGATGTACTCCGGCGTGGCCGTGGCGCAGATGATCAGATCGACATCGGTGGGCAGCACACCGGCCACGGCTAACGCCTCGCGGGCGGCCGCAAAGCCCATGGTGGCTGCCGATTCTTTGGGGCCGACTACGTGTCGCTCACGAATGCCGGTGCGCGAGATGATCCATTCATCCGTCGTATCCACGCTGCGCGACAGCTCGGCGTTGGTCACCACTCTGGGCGGCACATATTTGCCCCAGCCCACCACATGCGCGTAAGTCATACTTCCTCCCAATGACCAATTAAAAATGACAAACACCTGCACTGCACCGGGCGCAGCGCGGTGCATGTGTGACAAACGGGCCAGGCATCGCCCATTGTTCATTTGTCATTTGTCATTTGTTCATTACTACTGGGAGCGCCCGAAGATGATCACGGCGTTATGGCCGCCAAAGCCGAATGAATTGGACATGACCGTGTTGACCGTCTTGACGCGCGCGGTGTTGGGCGTGTAATCCAGATCGCAGTCGGGATCGGGGGTCTGCAGGTTGATGGTTGGCGGAATGACGTGGTCGAGCAGTGACTGGATGGTCACGATCAGTTCGATTCCGCCGCTGGCCCCCAGGGTATGCCCGAGCTGGCTCTTGGTGCTGGAAATACTCAGATTG
>JACRBO010000430.1 GCA_016219235.1 Chloroflexota bacterium | reverse complement strand
GACCTTCGATTGGGTTGAATAGTTGTTGAGATGTCCGAAGTTGTTGAGACTTCGGGCATCGATTGGGTTTGTCCGCCGGCTTCAGCGAGGCTTCAACCCGGCTGAAGCCGGCGGTTGTTTGCAGGTGATCGAGTTGAATTTTCAGGCGAGTTGAGAAAGAACTTGAATCTCAACCGGAGTCTGTGACATGGCGAAGAAATTCCACGTGATTGTGATTGGCGCCGGCTCGACGGGCACAGCCACCGCGCACGATTTGATGTTGCGCGATTGCGACGTGACCGTGATCGAGCGCGGCGAGATCGCCTCCGGCACGACCGGGCGCAATCACTGTTTGTTGCACAGCGGCGGCCGCTACGCCGTCACCGATCACGAAGGGGCAGTGGAGTGCATTGAAGAAAACATGATCTTGCGCAAGATCATGCTGGACGGCCTGGAACTGAACGATGGCTTATTCGTGGCCGTCGATGAATCCGATCTGGCTTTCAAGGAGACGTTTCTGGCGGGTTGCGAAGAGAGCGGCATCCCGGCGCGCGATATTCCTGTGAAGCGTGCGCTGGAAATTGAACCCTATTTGAATCCGAAAATTCTCGCGGCCGTTCAAGTGCCCGATGGGGTCTTCGATCCCTACCGGTTCTGCCTGTCGTTTCTGGCGACGGCGAAAAAGAACGGCGCGACGGTTTTACCGTATCATGAAGTGACGGCCCTGATGATGTCGGGCAACGCCGTGTCCGGCGTCAAGGTGCGCGACAACCGCACCGGCAAAGAACGCGAAATCGGCGCGGACCTGGTGGTCAACGCCACCGGCCCGTGGGCGGGCAAGATTGCGGCGATGGCAGGTGTCGATGTGCCCGTGCTGCCGACGGCGGGCGTCATGGTCTCGATCGCCAAACGGCTCAATCAGATGGTGGTGAACCGCCTGAATAAGCCGCACGACGGCGACATCGTCGTGCCACAGCGTCAAACGTCCATCATTGGCACAACGTCGTGGAAAGTGGACGATGCCAATGCGATTGTGATCCCGCAAGAGCACGTCGATAAGATGATCGAGTTCGGCGAGAAGATGATTCCCGCCTTGCGCCACAATCCCATTCGCGGCGTCATGGCCGTGGCCCGCCCGTTGATCGGCAAGAAGAGTTCCGACGAGCGCGAAGTCAGCCGCACCTTTGCCAGTTTCGATCATAAATTCGACGGCGTGGAAAACTTCGTCACCATTTCGGGCGGCAAGACCACCACCGCGCGTGGCATGGCCGAAAAAGTCACCGACACAGTCTGTGCTAAGTTGGGCCTCACCACCGCATGCCGCACGCGCGAGTATGTGCTGGAGTCGTATCGCTCATATTACAACAACTGAGCTAACGAGTAACCAGTAATTACTCGTTACTCATTACTCGTTACGATAGCCATGAAACTCACCGTCAAACTTTATCGTTACAAGCCGGGCAGCGAACCGCATTACGACACCTTCCCGGTGGAAGTGCCAGATGAGGGCAACGTGCTCGACGCGGTCGAGCAGGCGTGGGCGGCGGATAAGACCGTCATGTTCCGCCATGCATGTCATCATGCTTCGTGCGGTTCGTGCGGGCTGCTGGTCAACGATGTGGAGAAGCTGCCGTGCGTGACGCCTGTCAAAGACTATGGCGATGGCGCAACGATCAAGATCGATCCTATGCGCAACTTTCCCGTCATCACGGACATTGCCGTGGATGCCAGCCTGATCTATCAGCGCATGACACTCGTCGGCATGCCCATCATCCGCCACGCCGAATCGCTGCGTTCCGATGGCAAATATATCCTCCCCGAAGGGTTGCCGGATTTTGGTCGGTTTGAGAATTGCCTTGAGTGCGGCCTGTGCTTATCCGCCTGTCCGGTGATGGCGACCGATCCGCAATTTTTAGGCCCGCTGGGGTTGGCGGCGGCTGAACGGCTGCTAAATGAGCCGCGCGGCGTCGATCACGACTACATCTATAACCTGATCGACGACGAGCACGGCCTGTGGCGCTGCCACTCGTCGTTCGAATGCACCGAAGCCTGCCCGTATGAAGTCGATCCGGGCGCGGCCATCATGCGGCTTAAGGGTAAGGTCGCGGCGCGCAAGATTGGGCGGTTGTTTGGCAGGAACTGACGTAACCTGCTCAGCCTGCGTCACGGGAGCACTGCACCGCATGTGTTGCGAGCGCTTTCGCCTAGCGCGCCGCCGCTTCGCGGACACGGCGTTGCGAAGCAATCTCAGGGCCGATCGGAGGGACGCTTCGCGGCTTCGTTCCTCGCAATGACGGCTGAGTAGTAACGAACTAACTGTGTGACGCAAGTTGCCAACTTGCGCTACAGCATCGGATTTATCGGAGGGTGTGAATGTCTGTAGACGTTAAACCCAAACCTGTCGAGCGCAAGCCGCTGCAATGGTTCAACGTGCGCGGCAAGCGCGTAGGCTTCTGGGCCTACGTGGTCATGCGCCTGAGCGCGCTCGGGCTGGTGCTCTATCTTTTTCTGCATCTGGGCATCCTCAGCCAGCTAGCGGTTGGGCCGGCCGCCTGGGATAACTTCGTCGCCATTGCCAAGTCGCCGTTGGTGTTGATGCTGGATGTGGT
>JACRBO010000429.1 GCA_016219235.1 Chloroflexota bacterium | reverse complement strand
GATCGGGCGAAGGCGACGCGGCAGCAGGCGGAATTGATCGCGCCATTTGATGGCGTGATCGTCGAATTGCCGATCCGCGCGGGGCAGTACGTGAACGTGGGCACGCCGATCGTGGTGGTGGGCGCCGCGCAGCTGCACATCGAGACGACGGACCTGAGCGAGAAGGATGTGGCCGGGATCGCGATCGGTTCTGTGGCGAAGGTGTCGTTCGATGCGCTGCCGGGCGTGCAGGTGGATGGCACGGTGAGTAAGATCGCGCCGCGGGCCAGCAAGACGACGGGCGTGAATTATACGGTGACGATCGATCTGGCGCGCAGGCCCGATGAGTTGCGGTGGGGAATGACGGCGTTGGTTGAAATAGTGAGATAGTGCGATAGTCCAATAGTGAAGTAGATTGGTAAATTAGGGAGTGGTAGATTAGTAGAGGGGTCGATTGGTGGGTTGGTAATCGGTAGATCGGTGAACGGCGGAGGTCGGGTGACTTCCGCCGTTGGTGTGTGGGCCATAAACCCGCGACACGGGTTTGGCAATCGTAGCCGTCGGCTTCCAGCCGATGACAGGCGCAGTGCCTCACAAGTCCTAAGGCTGCATGGGCTGGCGGGTGCCATCGATTGGAAATCGACGGCCAACGGTAGTAAACCCGCGACGAGGGTTTAGTAACCGTGGCCGTCGGCTTCCAGCCGATGGCGCGTGCGCTCAAGTCCTATTGCCGTGACAGGGCTATCTCTTCTACAATTATCGGCAGGAGGCAATGATGACTTTACGGTTGAGACGTTTGTTGTTGATCATGGTAATGGGCATGATGCTGATTTCAGCCCCGACGGTGCGCAGCGCGCCAGCGGCGACATTGACGATTTACGATAATGCACTGGCGGCGGGCTGGGCGAATTGGTCGTGGGATACGACTGTGAACTTCGACAACACCGCACCCGTTCATGCCGGCGACCGATCAATCGCGGTGACGTACACGGCCGCGTGGGGCGGCTTGTATCTGCATGCCAATGCGCCGATCAATCTGAGCGCGTATGAGACGCTGCGCTTCTGGGCGCACGGTGGAACGAGCGTCCAACGCGCGATCACGATCGTGGCGAATGGCAACGCCGCCAACGTCCAGCCGATCACGGCTCCGGCCAATGCGTGGACGCAGTTCGATGTGCCGTTGTCGGCATTGGGCAGTCCCTCGACGTTGAGCGATCTGTACTGGCAGGACAACAGCGGCGGCGCGCAGCCGGTGTTTTATCTGGACGATATTGAACTGATAGGCAGCGGGCCGGAGCCGGGCACGACGATCGCGCTGAGCATCGACGCGCAGGCGGACGTGCACCCGATCAACCCCGACATCTATGGCCTGAACTTCGCGGCTGAGGCGCTGGCCGCCGAGTTGAATCTGCCCGTGCGGCGCTGGGGCGGCAACAGCACATCGCGTTACAACTGGCAAAGTAATCTCTCCAACACCGGCAGCGACTGGTATTTCGAGAACATCCCGCAAGACGGCGGCACTTCGGCCAACGGCTCGACCACCGATCTCTTTGTCGAACAGGATCGCCGCACGGGCACGAAGACGATCTTGACCGTGCCGCTGATCGGTTGGGTGGCGAAGAGCAGCAGCCCGCGTCAGCATCCGTATGCGTGCGGCTTCAAGGTCAGCGTGTATGGCGCGCAGATTACGCCGCCGAATCAGCCGTGGCTGGCGCCCGTCGATCCGTGGGATACGGACTGTGGCACCGGCGTCAGCGCGGGCGGCGACATTACGGGGAATAATCCGTTGGATACGAGCACGGCGATCTCGCCGACGTTTGTGGCGCAGTGGGTGGCGCACCTGATCGGGCGGTATGGCACGGCGGCGAACGGCGGCGTGAAGTTCTATAATCTGGACAACGAGCCGATGTTGTGGAACAGCACCCATCGGGATGTGCACCCGGCCCCGGCGACGTATGATGAGCTGCGCGACAAGACCGTTCAATATGCGGCCGCGATCAAGGCGGCGGATCCAATGGCGCTGACGCTTGGCCCGGTGCCGTGGGGGTGGTGCGCGTATTTCCATTCGGCGCGTGACGGCTGCACGCCGGGGCTGGATTATTCATCGCACAGCAACACGTATTTTGTGCCGTGGTATTTGCAGCAGATGGCGGCATATCAACAACAGCACGGTGGTACGCGCATTCTGGATTATCTCGATTTGCATTACTATCCGCAGGCTGATGGGGTGTCACTCTCGGGAGCGGGCAATGCCGCCACGCAGGCGCTGCGATTGCGATCGACGCGGTCGTTGTGGGATGCAGGCTATGCGGACGAGAGTTGGATCTCGGACGGCGGCGGCATGGCCGTGCAGTTGATCCCGCGCATGAAGGCGTGGGTGAACGCCAACTATCCCGGCACGAAGCTGGCGATAACGGAGTACAACTGGGGCGCGCTCGATCACATCAACGGGGCGCTGGCCCAGGCCGAGGTGCTGGGCATCTTCGGGCGTGAGGGGTTGGACTTAGCGACGTTGTGGTCGCCGCCGGAGGCCATTGAGCCGGGGGCGTTTGCGTTCAGGCTGTATCGTAACTATGATGCCGCGCCGGTAGGCGCGGGGGCCGATCACGCTTTTGGGGAAACGAGCGTGCGCGCCGTCAGCGCCGATCAGGATCGATTGGCGATCTATGCGGCGCGGCGCGGTGCGGATAATGCGTTGACGGTGATGGTGATCAATAAGTCACTGACGGAGGTGCTGACGGGGACGGTGTCGCTGGCCGGGTACGATCCGGCGGCGAATGCGGCGGTGTACGGCTACAGTGCGGCGAATCTGACTGCGATTCTGCGGGCGTCTGATCAAGCGATCGGGCCTGGCGGTTTTACGGCAATTTTTCCGCCGTCGTCGATCACTCTGCTGATCATTCCGCCGGGGGTGCCGCTGACGCCCAGGGTGTGGTTGCCGATCGTGTTAGTGCGATAGTCGAGTAGTGGGGTAGTTGGGGAATCTGCGATACAGCGCAGGATGTCGTTCCCGCGTGCTTCAGGCGGGAACCCAGTGTGGATGCCCGACACGCTGCGCGCATTCGGGCCTGACGTTCGTGGACGCATTAGTACCATGGTCTGATCCGTCAGCGGTCCGCAATCCGCACGGCGAGGGGGTGCGTAGGGTTAAAAACAGGGCGCGGCCAGCCACCCGCCCTGTGACGTTGAGCCGCAAGTCACAATCCAATGGGAGGGATATAGATATGCAACGCTTGAAACAGACTGTCGCAAGAGTGCTGGTGGCAGCCGCCGTGCTGCTGACGCTGGCGCCGGGGAATGTGCGCGCCGGGGACGGTCATCATGACGATGGTGATGACTTTCCAGCCGTGATCAATTTGCCCAACGGCCACCGGCCGGAGGGGATCGCGATCGGCAAGGGCAAGATGTTCTATGCCGGTTCGCTGGCGAACGGTTCGGTCTACGCGGGGGACGTACGCACCGGCGAGGGGGCGACGCTGGTGCCGCCGGAGACGGGCCGTGCGCTGACAGGCTTGTATGTGGACGAGCGCCACGATCGCTTGTTTGCGGCGGGCGCGGGCACGGGCAAGGGTTTTGTGTTCGATACGGAGACGGGCGCGACGCTAGCGGAATATCAACTGGCCGAGGGCACGCCCACGTTTGTCAATGATGTGGTGGTGACGCGCAATGCGGCCTACTTTACGGACTCGAACCAGCCGGTGCTGTACCGCCTGCCGTTTGGCCGCCGGGGGGCGCTGCCGGATCAATCGGGCGTGGAGCGCATTCCATTGAGCGGCGACTATGTGTTTGTGCCGGGCGCGTTTAATGCGAACGGCATCGAGGCGACTGAGAATGGCCGCTGGTTGATCATCGTGCATTCGACGCGCGGCGAACTGTACCGCGTCGATCCGCGGACGGGTGCGACGACGTTGATCGATCTGGGCGGGGCCAGCGTATCGAACGGCGACGGGATCCGGCTAAGGGGCCGCACGCTGTACGTGGTACGCAACCGGCTGAATGAGATTGCGGTGATCAAGTTGTCGCTCGATCTGTCCCGCGGCACCGTCACGCGCACGCTGACCGATCCGAACTTCGACGTGCCGACGACGATCGGGTTGTTGGGCGATGCGCTGTACGCGGTGAATGCGCGCTTCAGCACGCCGCCCACGCCGGATACGGCGTATACGATCGTGCGGGTGTCGAGGAAGTGAGAGAGTCGGGTGGTCGAGTAGTCGGGTAGTCGAGCAGTCGGGTAGTCGAGCAGTCGGGTAGTCGAGTGGTCAAGTAGTCGGCAAGTCAGCGGGGGTGGACTGTAATGGGCCGCTGACTGGCGGGCAGAACGCGGATAGCTGCCACGACCTCCGGGCGTGAGATACGCTCGGAGGTCGTGGCAGCTAATGAGGCCGTCGGGCTGGTCCTTGAATTGCCCTTTGACAAAGGCCTTGAAGTCCGTCATCCGGTCTTTCAGGGCGACAGCGATCACAGCACGGAGACGCGGGTAATGATGCTATAATTCACGCGCACCTCCGATCAAGGGGAACACATGCCGCCACAGACAACTAAAGAGAGCCAGGCCGAGGCCCGACGCAAAACACCGCGTCGGGCTTTTTTGTTTGTAAACGATCGTTTACCTTTGACTTGCATAGGGAGTCATGCGATACTGACGATCAATGGAGTAAACTCAATGAAGACAAATACAGCCCCACGAAGAAATTGGTCGCGTGACGAACTAATCGTCGCGTTCAATTTGTATTGCAAGACGCCGTTTGGCCGAATACACATACACAATCCTGAGATCATCGCCCTTGCCAAAGCGATTGGACGGACTCCATCATCTGTAGCTTGGAAACTTGCCAATTTTGCACGCCTTGATCCAACGCTCCAGCGACGCAACATCAAAGGTGCTTCACACGGGAGCAAGCAAGAAGTTGAAATTTGGGAAGAGTTCAACAAGAATTGGGACAGGCTCGCGTTTGAAAGCGAGAACCTATTGGCGCAAATAACACATCTTCCACTAGAAGATAGTATTCAAGCAGATGGCGACATTGCGCTGAAGACGGGAAAAGAACGTGAATCACTGGTACGCGTAAGAGTCAATCAAGGGTTCTTTCGCAAATCGGTGTTGGCTGCGTATGGGTTTCGCTGCTGCATTAGTGGTCTGGCGATCCCGGAGTTGCTCAATGCAAGTCACATTATCCCATGGGCAGACGACGAATCTAATCGCGTCAACCCACGCAATGGACTCTGTCTCAATGCGCTTCTGGATCGAGCGTTTGATCGTGGATTGATAACGGTTACACCGGAACTTAAAGTCAAGGTCTCACCACGGATCAAATCAACCGGGCAAGATGATCCTACCCAAGTATTGTTATGGATTTATAACAATCAATCAATTCGATTGCCCGATAGATTTGTGCCTGATGCGATACTTCTCAAGCATCACAACGACAAAATATTCGCTCGAAAATAGGCCGCAAGACAATGACCACGAACGTCCATTTTGAGTATCTCTACCGTGATGGTGCAAACTACAAAGCTTGGGGAATGATTGTGTTTTCAAACCCAGATCATTTGTCTGTGGCCGAGATTGACTCTCGGCTCAGTCAAGCATTTAATCCAGATTCACTATTTGTGGCTGGGCAAATTCAAGTTCCTGAAATCTTCCTTTATAGCAACGGCAAAGTTACAAGCGATGATCATTGCTATCATGAATATGATCATGTCGAGTTGACAGACGCTCTAACCGACGACATACAAAGCCGCACAATCAGTGATTTCCTTACGCAGGTAGAGATAGCATCTGAGCGTGGATGGGAAGCCTTTGATCCACATGCATGGATAATCCTCAGAAATGTTTTGAGGTCTGACAATCATGTCCACTAAGGAACGCAACCAAATTCTTGCAGAATTGGCGCACTACACGGGGCGCATCATGCCTGCGGCGTTCTTCAAAAAGACCGCAAGTTATGCGCCTTCACTTGGCATTGAACGATTTCATAATCTCGTTACAGGCATTTTCAAACCAGCTTGGTCAGAATACACTCTATGTATTCGAGTCACGCCAAAATCGCGTTATCAGACCAAAGACGAAGTGCTAATTCTGCCCGATGGCAGATGGATGATGGACTATTCACCGCGCGTGGGCGGACTTGATCACGCTGAAAATCAGTCCTTGGTGAAGTGTAAAGACGATCGTGTCTCGTTTGGAGTTATTCAACAAGTCACTGACAAAACCGAAGGCTCAACTTACAAGGTATTAGGGCTTGGGATCGTGACTAACTATAATTCCATGCGGGATGTATTCATCGTGGAAAGTGCTGATTTAAGCGCATTGGCTCAGGTCAGTAATGCCATCCCTGATGCCACAAAACGCTATGAAATGCTATTGTACGCTCAACTCACTAATGATTTTCGTCCATTTATTCAAGAAGATCGCATGTCCTACGTAGCGTCGCAGCCTAAACGCGATGACGCCTTTCGTGAAGTCTTGCTCACTGAATATGATTTTGCCTGTGCGATCTGCGACATGAAGTTTGTGGTTGATAATCTGCATGAAGCTCAAGCTGCGCACATTGTGCCAAAGAACAAGAACGGCACAGATGATCCACGCAATGGATTAACCCTCTGCCGCGCTCATCATTGGGCATTTGATATTGGCCTGTTTACGCTGACAACCGACTACGCGGTGCAGCTCAGCCCCGTGGTACTGCGCGCCGACATCCGCAAGTTGGATATGCAAGCATTGGAAGGACAGCACATCCATCAACCTCAACGGGAAGTAATTCTGCCACACCCCAAAGCGCTTGAGTGGCATCAAAGTCACGTGTATCGGGCGTAATGCACCTCACCCCCGGCCCTCCCCCGTCGAACACGCCAGGCGGCCCACTGGCGCTTCGCGCCAGACATGGGCTGAAGCAAAAGCGTTCGACAGGCCCTGTCCGTGAAGCGGGGGCGGGTGACTGCGGCCCATGGGATGAACCTCGGCGCGTCAACGAATGGGCCTCGAATAAACGAATGGAGCAGCGAATGGGCGTGTGGTCGGCGGCAAATCAAACGCGGCGATCGAGAGTTTCGGTCGCCGCCTGGTCAGTCATGTCCGCTTCGTATCAAGCCGGGCGAGTTTGCAGGTAGTCGCGCACGGTCGCAATCACTACGTCGATTTCCACGCCCACCTGACCGCGCATTTGCGAAGGTTCAAACAACCACCGGCCAGCCGCGTCGCGCCGTTGAAAGTGATGCGGAAACGTCGGCAGTTTTTCCAATTCAGTCACGCCTTCGTGTGCGTAATCGTCCCAGCCAAACACTCGTTTGTCACCCGGATAAGGCAGCATGAGATCGATTAGCGCATAGGAATAACTGCGGGTGGTCGGATCAAAGTGGATATCGACAAAGGATGTCACGCTAATCGATGCCCGCACTTTCGCGCCAACCATGCGCGCCTCCTGAAACAGGCCGCTGGCCCGCAGTTTGAGGATAACCGTCTGATGCCACGCCATCAGAGTGATTCCAGGAGATTGACCAGCTGGCTCAGTTCCTGGTTTGCGGCCCGCCATTCCAGCAACTCGGTGTACAGCGTGTGATCGTCCGGCGTCACACCGTCGTGCTGCAAGCGACCCTCCAGTTGCTGGATCGAGCCGTAGGTGGACTGCCAGTGCCGTGTCGACTGGCGCAGCGCCACAATGCGCTCCGAGGTCTCAGCCGCAATCCCCTTCGTGATGATTTCCTCTTCACTGCTCGGCAGCACGGCCACGGCTTGATCAAGCAATTGATGTGTGCGCACAGATAACATCGTGTGTCCTCCCGACCGTTTCGAGCTAAGGCAACGATACTTCACTTCGATTATAGCATAGCCCGGGCGAGCTCAACGCGGAATAGCGTGCAGAGCGCCGCACCGGGCGAAGCCCCCTGCCTGCGGATGATATCGCGATTCACAGGTGAGGGACACGCTGCGCAGAGAACAAAATCCCGTCAAGCGAGCGCCCAGCGACGCGTGGTGGCGGGGTGTCAACGAATGGGCCTCGAATAAACGAAGGGGGCAGCGAATGGGCGGGCTGTCGGCGGAAAATCAAACGCGGCGATCCGGCCAGCGTGGACCTGTTCTATGGCGCAGTGCGCCCGCGTGAGATAGGATTTACGCATCCGCAAATCAACATGGGAGGCAGACAGCATGAATGCGAAATCGAGCACGGCAGCAAGGCGCACCACCAGGCCCGCAGCCAAAG
>JACRBO010000428.1 GCA_016219235.1 Chloroflexota bacterium | reverse complement strand
CGCGCGTCGGCAGGTGGTAGCCATTCTCACCCGGCTTGGGTTGCAGGAAAAGGCCATTTATCGGCCGATGGAAGAGATGTCGCGCGGGATGCAGCAAAAAGTGGCGATTGCGCGCGCGCTGCTCTCCAAACCGATCGTCCTGCTGCTCGACGAGCCGACCACCGGCCTCGATCCGCGCAGCAAGCGCGAGGTGCAAGCCTTTGTGCGCGAACTGCGCGACACGCACGACACGACGATTGTTTTGACGACACACGACATGCTGGAAGCCGATCAACTGTGCGACCGCATCGCCATCATCGACGGCGGGAACATCGTGGCGCTTGATACGCCCGAAAATCTCAAACGGTTGATCTCGAATAACGGCCATTCGCCGACGCTGGAAGATGTGTTTCTCACGCTGACGGGCAAGAAATTGGTCGCCGAAGACCAGGCGGAGTAAACACACCGGACGTGACGAAGTCTCAAGAAGAGACTTCGAGCAATGTGCAATGAACAATGATCAATTAACAATGAACAGTAAAGCGTGCTGTCATTGAGAAAGTGAGGTGGCGATGGATTTCCAGTTTTTTGAAGGTGAACGAATCCAACTGACTGCGCCCGACGCTGATCGGGACGCGGAGATTGAATCGAAATGGACACATGACCCTGATTACTTGCGCTTGATTAGCGTCGATCCGGCTAAGCCGCTGTCGCCCGCGCAAGTCAAGAAGCGCTACGAAGAGGCCGAAAAAGAGGCGGAAAAGAGCCGTGACACCTTCAGCTTCGCCATCCGGTTGCGTGAGGGCGATCGCCTGATCGGCTTCAGCCGGGTGTCCGACATCCTGTGGACACACGGCAGCGGGCGGTTGCAACTCGGCATCGGCAACCCGGCTGATCGCTGTCACGGCTATGGCCGCGAGGCGCTGAACCTGGTCTTGCGCTATGCCTTCGACGAGTTGAACTTGCATCGCCTGAGCGCCAACACGTTCGAGTACAACCTGGCGGCGCTGAACTTCTTGCAGCGCGCCGGGTTCACCGTCGAAGTGCGCCGGCGGCAGGCCGTCAATCGCGATGGCCGCCGCTGGGATGCGATCGCATTGGGGTTGCTGCGGGATGAGTGGAAGCGTGATGAATAACGAGTAACGAGTGATGAGTGATGAGTGATCTTACTCGTTATTCGAAGTGAGACAGAAGCCAATGATAACCAACCTTTTCACCGGCCAACTCGTTCGCCTGGCCGCGCTCGATGCTGAAGCCAGCGCCGAGTGGTTTGCGCGCTGGGATCGCGATATGGAATACATGCGGCTGCTCGATTCGGATCCGCGTCATTTGTTGACGGCGAAGCAGATCAAAGCCGAGATCGAGAAAGAACAGGCCGAGGAGCGTGAGATTGCATTTGCAATCCGGGCGCTGGCGGACGATCAGCTGATCGGGTTTGTGGGTCTGGACGGCATCAACTGGGTGCACGGCGATTCGTTCGTCGGCATCGGCATCGGCGATCGGGCGTGCTGGGGCAAGGGCTACGGCACGGATGCGATGCGTGTGCTGGTGCGGTACGCCTTCACGGAACTGAACTTGTATCGTCTGTCGCTCAACGTGTTCAGTTACAACCAACGTGCAATTCGCTCATATGAGAAAGCGGGCTTCGTCATCGAAGGGCGACAGCGCCAGGCGTTGCGCCGCGATGGGCACTATCACGACCTAGTCTTCATGGGTGTGCTGCGCGACGACTGGCGAAAATCAATGACGAATGACCAATGAAAAATGACAAAACAAAGCGATGTGCGAACAATGAATAGCGATCTCTGGCGAGGCAAATTGGTTCGATTGGCGGCGCGCAACGTGGAGACGGATGCGGCACTGGAAGCGCGCTGGGAACGCGACAGCGAGTTTCACCGGCTGGGTTCGCCGCTCCCGGCCTATCCGGTCGCGCTGAATCAGGCCAAACAGTGGTTTGAAGATCGCGGCCCGAATAGTTTTCGATTTTCCATTCGCACCCTGAGCGACGATCGTTTTCTGGGCGACGTCGGCCTGTGGATCGGCAGTTGGGCCAGCGGCGAGGCGTGGGTGGGCATCGGCATCGGCGAACGCAGCGACTGGGGCAAGGGTTATGGCACAGACGCGATGCGGTTGACCTTGCGCTATGCCTTCACCGAACTCAATCTGTACCGCGTGTCGCTCGACGCGCTGGCATCCAATGCGAGGGCCATTCGTTCATACGAAAAGTGTGGCTTTGTGCTTGAAGGCGAGTTGCGCGACGCCGCCCGCTACGATGGGCAGTACGGCGGCGAAGTGTATATGGGAATTTTGAGAGACGAGTGGTCGAAGAAAAACGAGTGACGAGTAACGAGTGACGAGTGACGAGTGAGAACAGATCACTCATTACTCGTTACTCGTCACGGAGTGAAGAACATGTCAACACTGACTTACGAAATCAAAGCATCTTACGCATTCATCGAACGCAACTTCAATATCGTCAAGCGTTACTGGGCGTGGGAACTGGTCTGGCTGATCTACGGCATCGTCAATTCGCTGTCGGTGAGTTTCATCGGCGTGGGAATGGGCG
>JACRBO010000427.1 GCA_016219235.1 Chloroflexota bacterium | reverse complement strand
TGCTGCGCTATCGCGGCAAGAAATTGATCGGGCTGACCGTGTTTGAAGCCTCAAAACGGTAAGGTTCATTCTCCAACAAAAAAGACCGCCAGCGTTTTGCTGGCGGTCTCTTTTTGGAGAATGAATCTTACCGTTTTGAGGCTTCAAACACAGTCAGCCCGATCAATTTCTTGCCTCGATAGCGCAGCAGAATGCCATCGTCGCGCATGACACTATCAGTGGCTTTCTGTGGGCGATCAAAACTCAAGTACAACACATCCGCTTCCGAATCGTAATCGGACCAGAATCGGTGCGCGGGCAAGCCGACCAGGTAAGGTACGGATTGCAATACACTAACAATCAAATCAGGCTCTTGGTTTCTTGGCATCCTGGCGTCCTGGCGGTCGAATCATTCTACTCAAACATTGTAGCACACCGTTGGTAGTTTCATCGGCCTCGGATGTCTTTTTTATACCAGTACAAACGTCACCTGTGAGTGTGATCATACTCCGTTGCCCTTCATCGACGCTAGTGTTACAATAGCGACGATGCTCTCCTTCAACCTCAACTCGCCAATTGCGAATGACATCCCTCTCCAAGGAGCCGCCATGCCTGATTTTCTTTTTCGCGGCGATCTCAAGTCGATCGATCCGGCCGTGGCCGAACTGGTCAATCACGAGACCGCCCGTCAGATTCGCAAACTAATTCTCATCGCCAGCGAATCCACCGTGCCCGAAGCCGTGCGTGAAACGTTGATGTCGCCGTTCCACAACCTTTACGCCGAAGGCTACCCTGATCCGCACACGCGCAAGCAGACCGAGGAACAGATCCTCGACTACGACGAGCAGCTCGGCTACTATCGCCGCTACGGCGATCCGCGCTACTACAAGGGCGTGGAATACGCCGACGTCGTCGAAGCATTGGCCCGCCGCCGCTGCGCCGAATGCTTTGCCACGCCCATCATCGGCCCGGCCCGCATCTTCGTCAACGTGCAGCCCTTGTCGGGCGCGCCCGCCAACACCGCCGTCTATGAAGCGCTGGTCAAGCCCGGCGATGTGGTCATGGGCATGTCGCTCGTCGCGGGCGGCCACCTGACGCACGGCTCGCCCGTCAACCGATCGGGCAAGCACTTCAAGATCGTCTCGTACGATGTCGATCCCGTGACGCATCAGTTGAACTACGACACCATTCGCGCACTCGCCCTCGCCAGCAAGCCTAAGATGATCATCGCGGGTTACACGTCGTATCCTTACGCGCCCGACTGGCAGAAGTTCCGCGCCATCGCCGACGAAGTGGGCGCGTACCTGCTGGCCGATATTTCGCACGTGTCCGGCCTGGTCATCGCGGGCGCGTTCCCCAGCCCGCTCGGCTCCGCGCACGTCATCACCTTCACGACGCACAAAACGCTCAGCGGCCCGCGCGGCGCGTGCATCCTCACGCTCGACGAGTCGTTGAGCAAGAAGATCGATCGGGCCGTATTCCCCGGCGAACAGGGCGGCCCGCACATCAACACCATCGCCGGTCTGGCCGTCGCCTTCAAACTCGCGCAGACCGATCAGTTCAAGCAGTTACAGCATCAGACCGTGAAGAACGCCGCGCACTTCGCCAGAGCCTTATCCAATCAGGGCATTGGCCTTGCCTATGGCGGCACCAACTCGCACCTGTTCCTGATCGATTGCAAGTCGATCAAGGCCAAAGACGGCACGCCGCTCATGGGCGATGTCGCCGCGCGCATCCTGGATGTGGCCGGCATCGTCGCCAATCGCAACACCATTCCCGGCGACACGGGCGCGGGCGCGGCCAGCGGTGTGCGCATCGGCACGCACTGGATCACGCAGCGCGGCTTCAAAGAGGCCGAGATCGAGAAACTCGCGAAGGCCGTCGCGGACCTGCTCAAGTCCTGCACGCCTTATACCTACGACACCAAACGCGGCGACGACGCCTATCGCGCCAAGGTGGACTTCGATGTGCTGGAGCAGACCAAACTCATCGTCGCCGAACTGACCACCAACGGCGTCGATATGCACGCCGAGATGGAGGGCTATCCGCATTACTGGTCGCTCAATGATCAATACCCTGACGCGACCGTCGTGTTCGATGTAAGCGGTGCGAAGGTGCGCGGTTTCCTGCAGGCGACGACCACCAACGATGTCGATGTGCTGAAGGACGGCGACACACAGCCGACGTTCATTCTCGAAAAGGACGGCGCGATCATGAGTGCGGCCACGCTCACGCGCCTCTCCACCCGATCGTTCCAGCTCGCCGTTCCCGGCGCGAACGCCGCGCGCGTTGCCGCCTGGCTGCGCGATCTATCGGACGGTTACATCGCCTTTGACGACGATCCGCTCATGAAACTGGCCGGACCGATCTCGGTGAAGCACAATGCCGAAGCAAAAGCCACCGGCAAGTTGCCCGCCAAACTCGAAGACGCCATAGCCGCTCACAAGGCTTATTTCATTGGCATGCAGGGCGTGACCCTCAGCGGCGCGGCCCTGCCGCAATTCACTTGGACCGAAGACCATAACGCGCCGATCCAGAAGACTACGCTCAACGAGACGCACAAGAAGTTGGGCGCGCGCATGGTCCCGTTCGCCGGCTGGGAAATGCCGGTCTGGTACAGCAGCGTCATCGAAGAGCACAAGGCCACTCGGCAAGCAGCCGGCCTGTTCGACGTGAGCCACATGGGCGTGTGCGATGCCAGCGGCCCCAACGCGTTGGCCTTCCTCGATCTGATCACGGCCAACGATGTGACCGCGCTCGAGGTGGGCAACTCGCACTACAACTATCTGCTCGGTGTGGACGGCGTGCCCATCGACGACATGATGATCTATCGGATTGGCGAAGAGCGCTATCTCATCGTCATCAACGCCAGCAACAACGACAAAGACTGGGCATGGATGAACGCGGTGAATGAAGGCAAGGTCTGCATCGATTCGAAGCGGCCGTGGGCGCGCAACACCGCGCCGTGCGTCCTGCGCGATCTGCGTGATCGCCAGTGGGGCGACGAGTGCCGCGTGGACATCGCGCTGCAGGGGCCGAAGTCGCGCGACATCCTCGTCTCGATCTGCGACAACAAGACCGAGGCGGCCAAACTCAGCAAGCTGCCCCGCACCGATGTGATGTTTGCGAAGCTCAAGGGCTTCGATGTCATCATCAGCCGCACGGGCTACACCGGCGAATCGATCGCTTACGAATTGTTCGTGCATCCCGAAAAGACTCCCGCCTTCTGGGACATGCTGATGGAAGTCGGCGCGCCGTTTGGCCTGAAGCCGATCGGCCTGGGCGCGCGCGACAGTCTGCGCACCGAAGGCGGTCTGCCGCTGTATGGTCACGAACTGGCCGGGCCGCTGAATCTGCTGCCGAATGAGGCGGGCTTCGCATCGTATGTGAAGACGTTCAAGCCGTTCTTCGTGGGCCGCGCGCCGTATGTGGCGCATCTGCCGGTGACGAAGATGGAGAATGCGCGCTTCCGCATGAACGAGAAGAATACGCGCGTGCCCAAGGGCGCGGCCAATATCGAGCTGGGCGGCGATATGGACTACGTGGTCGATAAGCGCGGACGCGTCATCGGGCGCGTGTTGTCGTGCGCGGTCGACATCGACGGCTACATGACCGGCCAGGCGCTCGTCGAACTGAAGTACGCGGTCGAGGGCACACCCATCGGGATTGTGGCGGCCGCCAAAACCGCCAAAGCCGCCGACGGCCTCAAGGTCGGCGATCGCTTAGCCATCGCCGATGCTGCGACGGTTGTCAGCCGCTTTCCAAAGAAAAAGTAGACAAGGAGAAAAAGGAAACAAGTAGACAAGGAAGTCCCCTTGTTTCCTTGTCTACTTGTTTCCCAAAAACATGTTCTGTCCCAAATGCGGCGCCAAAATGATCGCCAAGAACAACAGCATGTACTGCGAAGCGGGGCAGATGATGCTGGGCAAGACGCTGTACACGCGCTTCCAGGCCCGCTTCATCGAGCGCGTACCGGAAGAACCGCTGCTGCGGCGCGTCAGCAAGCCCAAGAGCAACTTCTGCTGCCCGGCCTGCGGCAAACGGATGAAGTTCATCGACGGCTATGTAGCCTGCCCCGACGGTCACGGCTCGATCAACGACTGCATCTTTGATCTCAACATCATCCACGCGCACGATCGCATCCCGGGCAGCGAACGCGACGGGCGCTGAATCAATTGGGTGTGGCTAACATCGGTTGATCGCCCGTCAAGACCTCGGAGGTTTCATGAGACGGTCAACCGCGGCACACTGGCGGGTGAAAACCTCCGAGGTCTGCGTCCGTCACTTCACCAACCGGATTTCGCCACACCCAAATCAAACGGCCCGATCTCGCGACGAGATCAGGCCGTTGTGTCTGGCGTGCCCGGCGATCTACGGCTTGTTCTGCCCGAGCAGGGCGTCTTTGGCCGCACCGGCCTTTTGCAGATACCCTTGCAGGCTATCCAGCGTATTCTTCCCCTGCTGCAAAATACCCAGCAGCGAGTGCACCGGATATGATCCGCTGCCGACGACCAGGCCCGTGATCAACACGTCGATGCGCGCCGGCACCGCGGCGATGCCCAGCATGGCAAACATCTGGATCTGCCCCAGCGCGGCCACCACCACGCCGAGCATCAGCCCCAGAATAATCGAGGCCGAGCTCTTGGCGCTCTTATACTCCGGCGAATCAGTCATCGAACTCAATTTCTTTTCGGCGTCGTTCAGCCGGGATTGAGCGTCTTCCAGCAGGCCCTTGGCCATCGCCGTCTTGGCGTCGGCCTCTTTCTTCCACTCATCCAACTGCGCCACAATTTGATCGGGCAGTGAAACGATGTTGGTGGCAACGTTCATGTCCTTCATGATCTGCCGCATCTTTTCGTTATACAAGGCCAGCGTGCCGTTGTACACCGCCCCGGCGCTCTGCAGCCACTGCCGCGCCTCATCCACTTCCGTTTCGGCGCTCTTCAACCAGCGCATGCCGTAGCCCAGATACGCCACCACGGTGCGCCACATACTTTCAAGTGTGTTGAAGATCGTTTCCAGCAGGCGTTCAACCCCGGCGGCGGCGGCCAGCACCGGCGCCAGAACGACCGCCAGGTCGGCCCCGGCGGGCAAGACGCCCGCGACGGCATCGGCGATTTCGGCAAAGAACAGCACCCACACGATCAGCGCCACGGACAATACCGCCACGGCCGACACCAGCGCCACAAACGACTTGCGCGTCCGCTGCCACATCCATTTCTCATCCCACATCGGTTTGGCGCCGGCATCAGCCGGCTTCGATGTAACACTCATGAGTGACCTCCGGGAAGATGGGTGAATTACCTGTAACGCAGTTGATTATAGATGATGCGCGGCGCGCAAGTCAACCGGCCGATCGATCATCAGCGGCCCGATTGGTCCTTAGCGGCCCGATCGTTTCAGCCACCACGCAAAGAAGACGTGCCACGCCAGCAGCAGCACGCCGTTGAGGCTCATCGTCACGATGATAAAGGGCACCGGGATTGCCGTCCGCGCCAGCAGCAGCGCGCGCACGTACAACGCGATCGGCCCGGCGACGATCCACGCGGCCAGCGTGCGGATGATGGTCAGCGGCGTAACGCGATACACGTTGGGGCGATAGACGCCCATCGGGACGGAGACCAGCAGCCAGATCAACACGAACGGCATCAACGTAGGCAGCGCGTTCACGATCAGATTGGGGTCGCTGCTGGCATGCGTCTCGCGGCCCACCAGCGCAAACATCACGAACACTGCCAGATCGCCCGACACGAGGATGAGAGTGTTTCGACGCGATGAAGGTGTCATGTCATAAGCTTACCGCAACCGGGGCAAAAAAGGAAATCGGGGATTGGTGAGCGGTAACTGGTAATTGGTAATTGGGGATCAAGGATCAGGGATCAGGGATCGGGGATCAGGCAACAGCCACGCACCACGCATCCTGTATCCTGCATCCCGCATCCCGCATCACGCATCCTGCATCCTGCATCACGCACCACGCACCACGTTTTGTGGTACGATTAGCCCACTCTACCTCAGCAAGGAATTCAATGTTTTTCGACACTGCTCAAATTCAAGTCGCGGCCGGCAAAGGCGGCGATGGCGCTGTAGCGTTTCGGCGCGAAAAATTCGTGCCGTTTGGCGGCCCGTCCGGCGGCGATGGCGGCCGCGGCGGCGACGTAGTCATCTTCGTCGATCCCACGCTCAACACGCTCTCAGCCTTCCGCCAGCAGCGCAAATTCAGGGCCAAAGACGGCGGCAACGGGCGCGGCAAAAATCAGACTGGCGCCGACGGCAAAGATGTGCGCATCGGTGTGCCGCCCGGCACCGTGATCCGCGATGTGAAAACCGGCGAGGTACTGGGCGACCTGACGACCCTCAACGCCGAGTTTATCGTCGCGCGCGGCGGAGCGCACGGCAAAGGCAATTTGCGCTTCACCACCTCCACCAATCAAGCGCCGCGTATGGCGACCAACGGGATGCCCGGTGAAGAACGCGAACTCGATCTGGAACTCAAGCTCATCGCCGATGTGGGACTGGCCGGGCTGCCCAACGCCGGCAAGTCTACGCTGTTGGCCGCCACCACGGCCGCCCGGCCCAAGATCGCCGATTACCCCTTCACCACCTTGCAGCCTAATCTGGGCGTGGTCGATGTGGACCGCGAGGCGTCTTTCGTCATGGCGGATATTCCGGGCTTGATCGAGGGCGCGAGTCTGGGCAAAGGACTGGGCCATGAATTCCTGCGCCACATCGAACGCACCCGCATGTTGATTCACGTGCTCGACGGTTCGCAACCTGATCCGTTGACCGACTTCCAAACCATCAATGCTGAACTGGCCGCCTTCGGCCACGGTCTGGCGACTAAACGGCAATTGGTCGCCTTCAACAAAATCGATCTACCTGAGGCGCAGGCCAACTGGCCCGCTGTGAAAACCACCCTTGAAGGCCAGGGCGTGGAAGTCATGGCAATCTCGGCCGCCACGCACGCGAACACGCGCGAGCTGCTCTTTCGAGCCGCGCAACTCTTGCGCGAACTACCTGTGCCGGAGCCGATCGTGCCGGTGGCTCCGACGGTCTTCCGCATCGGCGACGACGACGAGCCGTACGTTATCAATCGCGCGCCCGATGCCAGCTGGCACGTGACCGGCCATCTGGTTCAAACGCTCGCGCTGCGCCATCGCTTCGACTCTGAAGAGTCGCTGATGTCGTTCCATCGCGCCATCACCAAGATGGGCGTCATCGACGCACTTCGCGCCGCGGGCGTGCAAGAAGGCGACACCGTCTGGATCGGCGAAGATTACGAACTGGAATGGCAAGCTTAGCAATTAACAACAGTTAGGGCAAAAGTCGCATACAAGACAGAACTGGTCTCATTTTCAAGTAGGGACTTGGTAGATTAGAATCTGGGGCAGAACAAATCGGCCCACTCTACCAGGAGATTTGCAAGATGGCGCACCTGACCAATGTGAGT
>JACRBO010000043.1 GCA_016219235.1 Chloroflexota bacterium | reverse complement strand
GCTTCTTTGACTGAGCCGGACGCGCGTCCGGCTATTATTTACGCGGGCAACTCGGCGCTGCGTTCCAGGTTGCGAACGCTGGTCGGCGCGGATGTCCCGTTGATTGTGGTCGATGGCAATGTGCGGCCAAGCCTGGAAACAGAAAACCTGGGGCCGCTTCAGGCTGAGCTTGAGTCGCTGCATACGACCCTGAAATTGTCTCAGATTCCCGGTCTGGGGATATGCGCGTCGTGGAGCAGTGTGCCGGTCTTATCGACCGCGCGCGCCTTCGGGCAAACCGTGCAGTATCTGAGCATGACGGGTGATTTGAAGAGCGGCGCGCTGGGCGTAGATGCCGGCGCCGCAACCACGACGGTGGCGGCGGCATTTAACGGCCAACTTAACTTGACGGTGCGCAGCGATATTGGTTCGGCGTTTGGCGGAGCGCGCTTGCTGCAAGAAGTCGGCCATGGCGCCGTGGCGCGGTGGTTGCCATTTGAACTGGATGACGGCGAACTGGAAGCCTTTGTCATTAACAAAGAATTGCGACCGCTCAGTATTCCGCCGGATTCGCACGAACTTCTGATCGAGCAGGCACTGGCCCGCGAAGCCATCCGCGCGACACTCAAAGTTGCGCGGCCCGGCTGGGCGCGGCCAGGCGGTTCACGCAGCGATTATCTGCCCCCAATTGAGCAGGTCGTCGGCAGCGGGGCAGTGTTGACGCGCGCCTCGCGGCCGGGGCAGGCGGCGCTGATGCTATTGGATGCGCTGGAACCGATCGGGGTGACGCAGCTCTTGCTGGATGTGTATGGCTTGATGTCAGCGCTGGGCGCTGCTGCGGTTGCCTCGCCGTTAAGCGCCGTCCAAACGATCGAGAACCAGGGTCTATTCTTGCTGGGGATGGCGGTCGTCCCGATTGGCCGGATGCACCCCGGCGAGATCGTGTTGGGCGTCAAGATGATTTACGACAGCGGCGGTGAGATTGAAGTGGAAGTCGCCGCCGGCACGCTGGAGATTCTGCCGCTGCCCGCCGGTCAATCGGCGACGCTGGAGTTGCATCCGCGACGCGGCGTGGACATCGGGCGCGGTCCGGGGCGAGGCGGAAAACCGTATAAGGTGCAGGGCGGCGCGGTCGGTTTGATCATCGATGCGCGCGGCCGGCCATTGGTGAATGCCCTGCCCGTCGACGCCGATGAGCGCTTGCAACGAGTACAGCAATGGCTGTGGGACGTGGGGGCCTGATGAGCGATTTAGTAGCCTATTATCCCCCCGAAACACGCGCCATGCCGTTGACGTTGATCCGGCGTGAACGCTTGCTGCCGGTGCCGGGCAAAGTGTTGGCCGGCATGGGTGAAAAGGTCCAGCCGACTCAGGTAGTGGCGCAGGCCGAGATCAGCGGTGAGGTGCGAATCGTCAACGTAGCCCGCCTGTTGCGCGTGCCTGTGTCGCGCGTGGCGCGGTTCATCAAGGTGCGCGAGGGCGACGACGTCACGACTAACACAGTGATTGCGGCGCGCGGTCTGCTGCCGGGCGGACGAGTGATGTCGCCGACCGAAGGCTTCGTATATCGTGTGGATAAAGCGCATGGCCGAGTCCTGATCAAAGTGGTAACCAAGCCATTTCAGTTAACAGCTTATCTGGGTGGCAGCGTGGTCAGCGTCATGTCGGGCCGCGGGGTGATTATTGAGACGACCGGCGCAGTGGTGCAGGCCACGGTCGGTCTGGGGGATGAATCATTTGGCGTGCTGCAAGTCGTCGCGCATGATCCGGCCGATGTGCTGCGGGCTAAATCGATCGATGTGACGGCGCACGGCGCGATTGTGGTGGGCGGCGCATGGATTGAAGAAGCAGCGTTGCAGCAAGCCTCGCAGCTGCAAGTCCGGGGCATCATTGCCGGCAGCATGGATGGCCGGCTGATCGATCTGGCGCGCCGCATGCCGTTCCCGGTGCTATTGACGGAAGGGCTGGGGCGCATCCCCATGTCGCGCCCGATCTTCAAGTTGTTGAGCAGTCAGGCCGGCCGTGAGGCATCGTTGAGCGCATTGACCCAAACGCGCTGGGGTGTGATGCGCCCGGAGATACTCATCCCGCTGCCCGTGGATACGAAACCGGCGCTGGCAACGCCGCTCGGAACGCCGTTGACTGTCGGGGCGCGCGTGCGGGTGATCCGCGGTTCGTTGCAGGGCGCCACGGGGCATGTCGTCGGCGTCCCCGATCGGTCGGTGCAGATCGGCAGCGGCGCGCGTGTCCACGGCGCAGAGATCGAGTTGGAGACCGTGGGCAAGATGTTTGTGCCGTTTGCCAATCTAGAAATCTTGCGCGGCTGACCGTTTGGCGCCGCCACTCACATTGGCGCCGCCACTCACATTGGCGCTGCCGCTCACTTTTGCCTTTGCCGTCGGTTTTGTATTACAATGGGGTAGCGGATTTATTGACGGCAGGTCCATTTCTGCAGAGGAGCAAATACGATGGCGCTTGAGGATACTGATAATCTGGATAACAACCAGGATAGTAACGGCAACGGCGACGAGCAATCCAATCGCACGTTCCGATTGTTGATGTTGGGGATGGGCGGTCTGGGCCTATTAGGGTTGATCGTGATCGCGGTGATTTTCTTGAGCCGGCAAGGTGAGCGGGCGCAGATCGCCGCACAGAACGCGGCGATTCAAGCCACAAACACCGCGGTGGCACAGTTGGCCGCGATTACGCCTGTGCCGCCGACTGAAACGCCCCGGCCGACCGCAGCCGCGACGGCGACGCTGCCGCCTACAGCCGCGCCGACGAGGGCCGCACCAACGGTTGCTCCGACAGTTGCGCCCACCACAGCCGTCGGCAACACAACCGAAGGTGCTACAGCCGCGCCTTCAACAGGTGGTACTGGCGCAAGCACTGAGCCGACGAAAGCGAGCGGGGTAGCCGGAGCCACGACCGGCACCAAACCGGCGGCGACCGCGGCTGGTTCTGCCGTCAAGCCGGCCGCTACCGCCAGCGGCTCTGGGGCTGGCGCAAGCGGTAGCGTCACATCGACCACGAGCACGACGAGCACCGTTGCGGGCGGCGAGACGCAAGTGCCCAAGACCGGCGCAGGCGATTCGCTGGGCTTGGTGGCACTGGCAGCGGGCTTGGTGGCCGTGTTTTTTGTAGCGCGCCGCCTGCGCACGACGCAGGCTTAATGATCCGATTTCTCAATTGGGTCAACCGAGAAAGCAACGGTTGACCCATTTTTGTTTAAGGCCATGACTGATTTTCTATTCTTACGATCGACAGATTTATCCGCGTTAGAAGCCGCCCTGGCGGAAGGTGCGTGCTGCTCGATTGTCGGGCTGAGCAACATCGGCAAGTCTATGTTGTTGCGAGCGGCGGCTGACGCCAACGCTGACGCCGACTCGGCGCTGTACGTCTACGTCGACTGCAATTCAATGCTGGCCCTGACCGATCAAGCGTTTTATCAGGTGACGTTGCGTGCCGCGCTGGATGCGGCCAAACGGCTGGGCAAGCAAGTGCCGGCCGATCTGATGAAGCGCGTGGAAGCGCTGTATCAAACCGTGATCGAGGCCGAAAAGCCCATCGTGGCGGCGTTGAGTTTCAACGACGGCGTGGCCTTGCTGTGCGAACAACTGCACCGGCGCGTGGCCTTGTTATTCGACGAATTCGATGATCCGTTTGGTGCGCTGGAAGGCCGGGTCTTTCTGAACTTGAGGGCGCTGCATGACAAATACGAGTCACTGGTCTATGTGACGGCGACCGGCATGCCGTTGGCCGAGCGTCGACACGATGCCGAAGCCGGCGAATTCTGCGAACTATTTGTCGGTCATCAAATCATCCTGAGTCTACTGACGGATAAGATGGCCCGGCAGGCCGTGGCATATTGGGGCGCTGAGGATGGCGCGACTTTGGATCGCGGCGAAATTGATTTTGTGATCGAACAGGCGGGCGGGCATCCCGGGTTGTTGCGCACGGCCACCCGCCTGGTGGTGCGCGTGGCGGCTGGCACGCCCATCGATTCGCGCGCCCAGGCGTTGACGCTGGCGCGCGAGCGTTTGGAAAGCGACTCCGTCATCCGGAGTGAATGTGCTAAACTTTGGGGGCAACTCTCTCCGCTGGAACAGGAGGCCTTGCTCAACTTCCTGTCCAACGATGGCGAACTGCCCGGCGGCATCATCCAGGCCGATCTGGCGGCTAAGGGCCTCATCGTGCTGGATTCGACGCCGCAAGTGTTTAGCCGATTATTTGCCGGTTATGCTTACCGGCAGCGCCGGACGCGCCAGGCGGCTGCCTCGGGCGTGCATATTGACTTGGATGCGGGCGAGGTCTGGGTCGATGGCGAACGTGTCCCGACGTTGACCGATCTGGAGTATCGCCTGTTATTGTTGTTGTACGGTCGCTTGAGCAAATTGTGCGACAAGTACCAGATCGTCGAAGCCGTGTGGGGGCAGGACTACATTGACGAAGTGGACGACGCCCGTATTGAAAAGTTGATCAGCCGCCTGCGCAGCAAGCTCGAGCGCGACCCGGCCAACCCCAAATACCTTCAAACTGTGCGCGGACGCGGTTATAAACTTATTTCGGCCTAGTTTCAGGCTAACTCTGATCTCAGCGACAAAGGGTGGCGTTGCCATGAAAGAGCAAATCCTCATCGTTGAAGACGACCTGGCGATGTCCACGGGTATCCGCGATGTGCTGGATATGGCGGGCTACAAGGTTCAACTGGCCGAGAACGGCCAGGAGGCGCTGCAAGTTTTGACCCGCTTCCGCCCCGACCTGATCATCTCTGACATCATGATGCCGGAGATGGATGGCTTTGAGCTGCTGGAACAAGTTCGCCGCCGCCCTAACTGGGCTGTGATTCCGTTCATTTTTTTAACAGCCAAGGGACAGCGCACGGACATCCGGGCTGGCAAGCAGTTGGGCGCTGACGATTATCTGGTCAAGTCCGTCGATCTGGACGATTTGCTGGTGGTGGTGCGGGCCAAACTCGATCGGGCGATTGTGTTGAAACAGCAATCGCTTAAAGAGATGGAAAATCTGAAGAACACCATCTTGAACATGCTCAGCCACGAGTTCCGCACACCCTTGACGTACATTACCGGTTACGTTGATCTGCTGCAGGAAGGCAACTGGTCCACTGACGATCTGCAAAAATTCCTCAGCCGCATCAAAGGCGGCAGTGCGCGCCTGAACCGGCTGGTCGAAGATTTCTTGCTGCTGGTGCGCTTTGAGACAGACGATGCGCATCAGGCCTACCTGATGGACAAGCGGCCCTTCAATGGCTGGAAGCATCTGATCAATCGGGTGTTTGAAGGCCTGCGGGAGGCCGCCACCCTGCGCGGCGTGGAACTCATCGCCGAGATCGCGCCGAACCTGCCGCACATCGACGCGCACGAAAATTATCTGGAGAACGCGCTGCACCGCCTGGTCGATAACGCGATCAAGTTTTCCAAACTGGACGGCGCTCAGGTCATCGTGCGTGTGGCGCTGGAAGAGCGGCGGGTGTGCGTCCGCGTCATCGATCACGGCATCGGCATCCCGCTGCTGGAACTGTCCAAGATGTTCGATCGCTTTCACCAGATCAATCGGGAGCGCATGGAGCAGCAAGGCGCGGGCGTGAGCCTGTCGATCGTCAAAGGCATCGCCGAGTTGCATCGCGGCGAAGTCGAGTGCACCAGTGAAGAAGGTGGGGGCAGCGAGTTTAGCATGTACCTGCCCGTTATGGCCTAGCGTCAGATGTCTGTCCGGCTTGTGTCAAGCGGTAGGTCCCGGCCGGTGATATGCTAACCACGTAATTTACCCTCAGGAGGCAATACGATGGCGTCTTTGCTGGATAAAGTTCGAACATTGATCTCGGCCAACCTGCACTCGATGGTCGATTCCGCGCTCCGGGCGAACTCGGTCGCGGTGATGGACGAGTACATCCGCCAGGCGGAAGACAACCTGGAAAAGCTGGAAGATGCGGCTGCGACCGTCGGCGGCCAGGTGAAAACCCTGAAGCGCAAGTACGATGAGTACGCTGCGCAAGCGGCCAAATACGACCGCGACATCGATGCGTTGCTGCAACAGGGGCGCGAAGATCTGGCCACGGCGGCCCAGGCCAAATTCAATACGACCCAGCGGTTGGCCGAAGAATACAAGGAACAATATGAGCGGCAGCAGGCGGAATATCAAGCCCTGCTGGATGCCAAGCTGAAGCTGGAAGCCAAGCTGACCACGACCAAGCAAGAGCGCGAAGAAATGCTGGCGCTGCTGGACCTCGCCAAGTCCAAGGAACTGACCGTCAAGACGATGAAGTCCATCGACGACATCGTGGGCAGCGGCGACGCCGACATCGCGCGACTGGGCGAATCGATTCGCGCGCGGCTCGACAAAGCTTCGGCCAAGAGCGAGATGATGGCCACCCGGCTGGACGATCAAATGGATGAAGTGCTGGGCAAGGCCGAACTGGACACCCAACTGGCTGAACGCAAGAAGCGGCTGGGGTTGGGCGGCTAGTTCATCGCGACGCAGCATCGCCCCAATAGTTGATCTGGCCCAGGCGGGCGGGGTCGAGGCGCTCGGCTCCGCCCGTTTATTTGCCTGCTGGCCGGGTGGGATTACAATAGGCATATCGAGCCGTAGTCACTGAGCGGGAGTACATTTCCCATGAACCGTACACGTCTGATCTTTGTGGGTGTCATTGCTGTGGCGATCGTGATTGTGGCGATCGGTCTGATTTCACGCGCGACGGGAGCAACCACCAATCCGATCGCACCGGCGGCCTCCACCGATCCGATCGAACTGCGCATCGTGACCGCGCTGCCGATCGAGCAGTGGGTGACCGAAGCGGCCACGGCCTATAACGGCGAGAATCATCAACTGGATGGCCGTCGCGTCAAGGTGACGATCATCCCGATGGATGGTTTGACCGCGCTCAATCGCTTCGATAGCGCGGCGTTTGATGTCACGCCCACCGTGTGGATTCCCGATTCGCGTTATCTGGTGGAACTGGCGAACGCCGCCTACAAAGATCGATTGGGCCGCGACGTCTTCCTGACCGACGGCGAATATCGCGCCAAACCGATCGCGCTGTCGCTGTTCGCGTGGGGCCTGTATGGCACGCGCGCTACGGCGCTGGAAGCGAAGTTCGGCACGATCGATTGGAAGTCCATTCACGACGCGGCGATTGCGGCGGGCGGCTGGCCCGAGCTGGGCGGCGATGCGGCCTGGGGCTTCTTCAAGCTGGTCGTACCCAATCCGCGCAAGAACGTGGGCGGCCTGGCGGCGATGGTGGCCGCAGCCGGTGAATACTACGACAAGCCCAACATCTCGGTGGAAGATGTGACCAGGCCCGAGTTTCAGAAGTGGCTCAAAGAACTGATGGGCTCGGTCACGGCCATCAGCGGCGCGAGCGCGTACACGGCGGAAGACTTCGCGCTATTGGGCTACTCGGTAGGTGACGGCGGCCAGATGCTGGAAAGCGATCTGCTGGCGAACATGGCCGGCATCGCCACGCGCTGGCAAGATCCATTGGCCGTGCGTTATCCAAAGTACGTGACCTGGTTCGACTTCCCGTTCAGCGTCTGGATTGGCCCCGAGACGACTGCGGCCGATAAAAACGCGGCGTTGGACTTTCAAAAGTATTTGTTGAGCAAGCCCGTGCAGGAAAAGGCGGTCGTTTACGGCCTGCGGCCCGTCAACGCCGAAGTCAGCGTCGATCGACCGGACAGCCCGTTTACGCGCTGGAAGGATGCGGGCATTACGCCGGTGGTGCAGCGCACGTCGGCCATGCGCTCGCCCGATCGGGACGTGCTGCAATCGCTGCTGCGCTGGTTCGATCTCAACATCGCTCAACGGTAAATTATCGGCGTATTGCGTGATGCGTGGTGCGTGAGGCCAGTTGCTGATCACGCACTCCGCGCATCACGCACCACGGAGACACCTATGTCCCGCCAAGGATCCTATCGTTCCTCTTACAAAACGCCCACACCCAACCCCGGCGGTTGGATCACTCTGCTGATTATCGTCGTTATCGGGTGTGCTTTGTGCTGGCCGCTGACTTCCGGCGCGGTGAATAATCTGCTGGGCAGCGTGGGCGATGCGGTGCAGACTGTAACGCAAGGCCCGCAGGTCGCCCTGACGATGGCGGTCTCACCCGAAAAGACCGAGCTGTTCAAGGGTCTGGTGGATGCCTACAATCAGCGCAATTTCAAATCGAGCACAGGCGAGACCCTCAACGCCGCGATCGTGGCGTTTGATCCCGATCGGATGCTGGATGCCGCGCTGGCGAACGAATATCAAGCTGTGTCGCCCGATTCGTCGATCTGGCTCGACCAACTCGATCGTGAATACCAGGGCCGCCAGGGCACGGAGGCTTCGCTGGTCGGGCAGACGGTGCGTTTTGCGGTGACGCCCGTCGTGATCGCGATGTGGCGTGACAAAGCGCAGTCACTGGGGTGGCCCACCAAACCGATCGGGTGGAGTGACCTCCTCGCGGAAGCGCAGCGTGATCGTAATTTCAAGTGGAGTCATCCATCGACGACATCGGCATCGGGTGTGCTGGCAACACTGGCGATGTTTTACGCGGGCGCGGACAAGACGCGCGGCCTGACCATCGAAGATGTGCGCTCGCAAAAAGTGCTGGATTACGTGGGCGCGCTGGAAAAGACGGTGCGCTATTACGGCGAGGGTGAACTGCCCACGGCGCAGCGCGTGGCGCAGACCGGCCGCGATTATCTGGATGCCTTTGTCGCCTCGGAAGCGATCGTGATCTGGGCGAATCAGCAATCGGGTGTCGATCTGGTCGCGGTGTATCCCAGCGAGGGCGCGTTGTGGCAAGATCATCCGCTGGCGCTGTTGGAGGCCAGCAGTCTGACCGACTTAAATCGTGAAGCGTTTCGCTCGTTCGCCAGCTTCATCACCTCCAAAGACGCGCAGCAGTTGATCCTGTCCAAAGGCTATCGGCCCGCCGATCTGACGATCAAACTCGACGGACCGGGGTCGCCCATCACGCCGGCGAACGGCGCGGATCCGTCGCAGCCGCAGACGGCGCTGCAAGTGCCCGGCGCGCAGGTGCTGGACGTGGTGCGCGAATCATGGCTGGCGTACAAGCGCCGCACCAACGTAATGCTTGTCGTCGATACATCGGGCAGCATGGAAGGCACGAAGCTGAGCAACGTGCAGACGGCGCTGAAGACCTTCATCGATCAGGTGAAGAGCGACGACGAGCGCATCGGCCTGATCGAGTTTTACAGGAATGTGGATGAGCTAGTCGCGCTGAGCACGCTGAAGACCAATCGCAGCACGTTGATCTCGCGCATCGCGCAGTTGGAAGCCGGCGGCGATACGTCGCTGTTGGATGGCGTTTCAGCCGCCTACGATCGATTGCAGCAGATTAACGATCCGGAACGCATCAACGCCATCGTGGTGATGACGGACGGCAAAGAGAATGCGTCGAACATCCGATTGAATGAACTGACCGCCAAATTGCAGCGCGGCAATGAAACCGGCGTGCCGGTGGTGGTGTTCGGCATCGCCTACGGCGGCGACGCCGACATGAGCGCGCTGGAAGCCATCGCGGGCGCGACCAACGGACAAACCTATCGCGGCACGGTGGAGACGATTAAGGGGCTGTATAAGATTTTGTCGACGTACTTTTAGTGATGAGTGACGAGTGACGAGTGAAACGTAGTGCGTGATGCGTGGTGCGTGATGGCTGATCTGATGACCCTGAATTGCCCGACGTGCGGCGGACAGCTGCAAGTAACGAACGATGTCGAGCGGTTTGTCTGTGCGCATTGCGGCAACACGCACATCGTTGATCCGGGTGTGCGGGTGGAGTCGTTAGCTGCGGAAGTTGAGAAACTGCGAATTGAATCAGAGGTTCGGCGGTTGCGGCAGGAACTTCAAGTTCTTGCACAGAAACGTGATCAATTTCAGGCCCAGGTTGAGTCTTATCGCGATCGCACTGCGTCGGAACTAGCCACTTATCGGGTCGCAGGTAATCTGGCATACCTTATGGCAGCTGCCACGGCGTTTGGTGTGCTTACTGTTGGCAATAACCGGAATTCCGATGTTTTAGTGATCGGTGGAGTGATCGTTTTCGTCCTGTTGATTGCCGTTGGAAAGAGTACAAAGCGTCTAGCGATTGAGTTTCATGCTGACGCTCCAGACAGTACTATTGAAGGCATTGCTGCTTTACAGCGCCAAATAGCTGACAAGCAACAAGAACAGGATGAGCTGCAACGTCGCGCCGAACAACTCGCGCTTTGTCCTGATGGGTCAATAAGCAACAACACACCCTACGCGCCACGACTTCATGAGCACTGACGAGACCACGCCCCTCCTGCAAGCCGGAATCGCCGCCGCGAAAGCGGGCGAGCGCGGGAAGGCGCGCGAGTTGTTGCAACGGGTAGTGACCGCTGACGAGAGTAATTTGCAGGCGTGGTTGTGGCTGAGCGATGTCGTCAATACGCTGGAAGATCAGGAAGTCTGCTTGGAGAATGTGCTGACGCTCGATCCAAACAATGCGACGGCGCGCAAAGGGCTGGACTGGATCAGGGCGCAAATCCTGGCGACGCCTGAAGTCGAGCCGATTTCGATTTTCCCGCACGTCGAAATGGATGAACTGCGGCAGCGCGAGGCGCGGGTCTCGATCGATTTTTCCGACGCCGAGTTTGACGATCCGCTGTTGTGTGTGTATTGCGCGCAGCCGACGCGCGACGAGGACAAGTCCTGTCCCAACTGCCATCGCAGCCTGTATGCGACGATGTTGAAGCGCGATAAACCTTCGTGGTTGTGGGTGGGCTGGACGACGGGCATCGTCGATGTATTTTATTCGCTGGGTTTGCTGCTGTTGCTGACGACGATTCTGGCCTACACGCTCTCCGCCGCGAACTTCAGCGACAGGCCGATCGAGACAGCGGACGTGGTGAAAGCCTATTTCGGCCTGCCGGGTGCGATGCCGCGCGCCGCGCAGACGGCTCTATTTAGCGTGTTGTCGCGCGAAGTGTTCTTCTTCCGACTGGGCTATGCGGTCCTGACGGTGCTCGCGACTTTCGGGTTGTTGACTCGCCGCCGGCCGTTCTATCTGTTGTACGTGGCAAGTCTGGCGGCCTCGGTAGTGAGTGTGTACTTTTTGGCAACGCTGAATCGCGCGTTTATTGTCGCGGCCGGCGGGGCGGTCACGCCCTTGCAGGGTATCGCACAGGTGGCCCTTAACGAACTGCTCGGGATGTTTGCGACCTTATCGAGCGCGCTGGCCGGCGCGCTGCTATTGCTGAGAGGGCTGCTGGTGTTGGTGATGGAAGGCGATTTCGAAAAGATCACCGAGCGCCTGTGGTGTGTCATCGATAAGACCGTGCGCGAGCCGACCACGGCCTTTGTGCGCGCCAAAACTCACATGCGGCACGGCCGCTGGACGCTGGCGACCCTGTATTTGCAGCGCGCGGTGACGTTGCAGCCAGCCATCGCCGATTATCAACTGGCGCTGGCGGAGGCTTACGCGCGCCTGAAACGCTATGCGCAGAGCTTACATGTGCTCGATCAAGTTGAGCGGCTGACACCCGGTTCGCTGCAAGTCAAACAGCTGCGTGAAGTCATCGAACAACTTGCCCAACGCACTTCGGCCACCAGACCCGATCTCGCGGGAGGACTATGACGACCGAACAAACCGAATCGAATCTGCGCCAACGGGTGCAGCGTGCCATTATTTCCAACGCGATTTTTGACTGGCGCGGCGGCGTAGTCATTGCGCTCTCGATCTTGCTGGGCTTTTTTGGCCCCGATCTGTTTCCTGGTCTTCAAGGCTGGTACTTTATGCTGGGCGGCGCGGCGGCGTGGGGCGCGTTGACGTTCAGCATCATCAAGGACCCGGAGATGGCTGCGCAAGTGGCGGCCGGTTTGCTGCGGCAGAAGTTCGAGCCGACCACGCTGCGCAGCCCCGAATCGAAGGAGCGGCTAATCAAGGCATTTGAGTATCGCGGCCGCATTGCGTCGGCGCTGACCAGGACTAAAGCGGGCGTGCTGCGCGATCATCTGGAGCAGACGGCGGCCGAAATCGACGACTGGATTGGCAATCTGTTTACACTCGCGCAGCGGCTGGATACGTTTGAAAGCGATCGCACCATTCAGACCGATTTAAAGACCGTGCCCGCCGCGATTCAGAAAGACGAGCTGCGGCTGCGCGGCGTGGGTGATCCGTCGCTGAAGAAACAGATCGAGGAAACGCTCGCGTCGCGCCGATCGCACCTGGCGTCGCTGCACAGCTTGCAGAGCACCATCGAGCGCGGCCGGTTGCAGATGGATCAGACCCTCTCGTCGATGGGCACGGTGTACTCGCAGCTGCTGCTGATGGATGCGAAGGACATCGACAGCGGGCGATATCAGCGCCTGCGCGACGACATCGCCGAAGAGGTGAAGGGCCTGCACGAAGTCGTCGAGGCGATGGACGAAGTTTACAAACGCAATTAACAATGACAAATGAATAATGACAAATGACAAAACGGTTGGCTGATCGACCAGTTCACCAATCTACCAACTTACCAATTTACCATTCTACCGATTGACCAGTTGACCGATTACCAATTGACCAATCACCAGGTGCATCATGTTTGAAACCAATGAACTAAGCGGCTATCTTGCGCCGAATGAGCGGGTGGTGTGGCAGGGGCAGGGCAAGCGCCGCATGAACTCGGCAAGTGGTTGGTTTGTTCTTGCGATTTTCGCTGCAGCAATGGTTGGACTTGTAACTGTCTTTGTTACTTCGCTTTCGGTGCCAGGTCGTTCGCGTGGCGATTTATCTCCAGCAGTCATCTTTCCGTTGATTTTGCTTGTGGTTATTTTAAGTGTTGGAATTCCGTTGATGGCGATGAGCAGTCGGTCTCGCAATGGGCGCTACTTTGTCACGAACCAGTCGGCAGTGATTGTCTATCCATCTGCGGCCTGGTCGGGTCAGCGCGTGACGATCATCGCGCTGAAAAATGTGTCGCAGATCACGCTGAGTGAAAATCGCGATGGCACCGGCACGTTGACGTTTGGGCAAAGCCTGATGGCCGGCTATGGCCGTTACGGCAACAGTTGGATGCTGGATTCAACACCGTCGTTTTCAAATATCGAGCAGCCGCGCGACGTCTATCAGTTGATCCGCAAGCAGATGGCCGAGGCTTAGCCGATGGCTGTCAGGTGGCTGTCGTGTAAGGGACTTTGTTTCGTGGCAGACTGGTAATCGGTAACTGGTGATTGGTCATCTGGTAACTGGTCAACTGGTAATCGGTCAATTGGTCAACTGGTAACCGGTCAACTGGTCAACCAATTACCAATTACCAATTACCAATTACCGATCGACCGATTACCCTCAACTATCGCCGGAGGTGTGCGATGAATCTTGGAGACCAACTCTTTCTCTTTCTCAGCAATCCCAGCGTGGCGTATCTGGCCTTAATCGTCGGCCTGTTTATGCTGCTGGTGGCGACGACGACGCCGGGCACCGGCGTGGCGGAAGTCATCGCTTTCATCGCGCTGGCCGTGGCCGCCATCGGGTTGATTCGCCTCTCGGCCGATTTTGCCGGCGTGTTGTTGATCGTCGTGGCGTTCGTGCTGTTTATCGTCGATGTGACGGCGACCACGCACGGCGCGTTGACGTTGGGCGGCGCGGTGGCCCTGTTGATCGGGTCGCTGATGTTGTTCCCGGTGCGCCAGGGCGCGGAAGGTCTGCCCGTCTGGCTGATCGTCGGCGTGACGCTAAGCACGGCCGGGCTGAGCGCGCTGGTGCTGTCGGCGTTGATGCGCGTGCGCCAGCAAAAGCGAATCGATCACGTGGCGCAAAACGTCGTGGGCACGACGGGCGTCGTCAAGACGATCGTGCAGCCGACGGCCCCCGGCACCGCGCAGATCGTCGGCCAGCTGTGGACGATCAGCGCCGACGAACCGATCGAACCGGGCGCCAACGTGGAAGTACTCAGTCGCACCGGTTTAACGTTGCACGTCAAGCGCATCAATCCGTAAGGCGTGAACACACGCCTCACTTTTCTTCAGGAGGAAGCATATGGACGGCGGTTTGTTAGCAGCGTGTGTCGTTGGCGCAATTTTGATCGTGGGCGCGGGCCTGGTTTTCAGCGCGATTCGCGTGGTGCCGCAGTTCCAGCGGATCGTGGTCTTCCGCTTTGGTAACTGTATCGGCCAGAAGGGGCCGGGCCTGGTGCTGCTGTATCCGTTCGGGATCGATCGGGCCACCACGGTCGATCTGCGCGAAGAAGTGCGCGAGGTGCCGCATCAAACCAACATCACCAAAGATAATGCCTCGATCGGCATCGACTTCCTGATTTACTGGCAGGTGGTGGATGCGGTGAAGAGCGTGTTGGAAGTCAACAACTTCCGGCAAGCGGCCCTGGGTATCGCAACCACGACGCTGCGCGCCGTGATCGGTGACATCGCGCTGGACGACGTGCTGGCGCAGCGCGAGCACATCAACCAGGTACTGCGCGCGAAGTTGGACGAGACGACCGAGCGCTGGGGTGTGAAAGTGACGGCGGTTGAAATCCGCGAGATCGTGCCGCCGCGTGAAATCCAGGAAGCGATGACGCGCCAGATGAGCGCCGAACGCACCCGCCGCGCGGTCGTGACCGAAGCGTTGGGTACGCGCGAAGCGGCCGTGACGGTGGCCGAAGGCCAGAAGACGGCGGCGGTGCTGTCGGCGGAAGGCAAGAAGCAGGCGGCCATTCTGGAAGCCGAAGGCCAGCGGGCCGCGCAGGCGCTGGTGGCCGATGGTTTTGCGGTGGCGCTGGACAAGATTTACGGCGTCGCCAAGACCGTCGATTCCAAGACCATGACGCTGCAATATCTGGAAGCGCTCAAGACGATCGGCTCCAGCCCGTCGACCAAGTACATCTTCCCGATGGAGTTGACGAATCTGCTGAAGCCCATCATCGGCATGACGCAGGATGCTGCCCAGTAGATCAGACCTGACAGGTTTGTAATGTATGTCCGATCGTGAAACGGTTGATTCAAACCTGTCAGGTCTTATCCAGATCGTGCCGGCGTCGTGGCGCGACACGCGCGCGCTGGTGAAACTCGATCGGCGCTGCTTCAAACCGATCGATGCCTTTGCCTGGTATGAGTTTCTGGGACTGTGTTTGTGGCCCACGGTGATTTCGTTGAAAGCGGTGGTGGATGATCGGATCGTCGGCTTCGTGGCCGGCGATCCGCGTCCCGGCGAAGGGCACACGATCATCGTCACGATCGGCGTGGACCCCGATTGGCAGGGGCGCGGCATCGGCGAACAACTCATGCGGGCGGTGGAAGACCGATCGGCGCTGGCGCGTTTGCAGTTGATGGTGCGCGTCAGCAACGTCGCTGCATTGAAGTTGTATCGCAAGTTGGGCTACGACATCGTCGACACGTGGCGCGCCTACTACGGCGACGGCGAAGATGCGTACCTGATGGAGAAGCAGGCGAATCAATGAGTCAGCGAATCAGCGATCAAGCGATTCAGGTTGCAGTGAATCGATCAATCGGCTGGTTGCAAGTAGTGAGGGACTGTATGCAAAAGCGAAACGTGTGGCGTTTGATGGCGTTATTGATGATCGCCTTGCTGGTGCTGGCGGCGTGCGGCGGATCGAGCGAGCCGACCAAAGGCGAGTTGACCGTCTATGTGGGCGCGCCGCTGTCTGGCTTCCAGGCCAACGGCGGACAGACCGTGTTGGGCGGTGTGCGTCTGGCGGCGGAAGAGTTCAATCGCGCGGGCGGCCTGTTGGGGTATAAAGTCGTCGTCGTGCCGCTTGACGATGAAAGCGACAGCGATGTGGCGGTCACGCTGGCCGAGCAAGTCAAGGCCGACCTGGCGGCGGGCAAGCGCGTGCTGGGCGTGGTGGGCCACTACAACAGCGGCCAGACCATCGCCGCGATGGATGTGTACAAAGACCTGCCCATCGTCGTGTTGACGCCGACCTCCAGCGAGCTGAGCCTGACGCAGCAGGGCTACGGCAACTTCTTCCGCATCAACGCCAACGATGCCACTCAGGCGCGCGTGGATGCTGCCTTCCTGGTCAACAATCTTCGGGCGGTGCGCGTGGCGATCGTTCACAACGACGATCCATACGGCATCGGTCTGGCGCAGCTGCTCAGCGATGAGTTGGGCAAACTCGGCGCGCAGGCTGTACTCAACCTGCAAGTGAAGGTCGAGCAGAGCGAATACAGTGCGGAAGTGCAGCAAATCAAGACCGCCGCGCCCGATGCGATCTTCTATGCCGGTTATGAAATCGAGACGCCCTATCTGCGCAATGCGCTCGTGAAGAACGGCGTGCTGTTGCCCTTTATGGCCAGCGACGGCGCCTTCCTCAGCGCGACGATTGACGAAAGCGACAACACCGCCGAGGGTATGTACATTAGTTCCTTCGCGCCGCAGCCCAGTTCGGTGGTGGACAAGGCGTGGATCGCCGCGTATCAGGCGGTCGAATATCGCAATCCCGATACGTACAGCATCAACGGCTATAGCGCGCTGAAGGCGTTGGGCGAAGCGGTGAAGAAAGCCAACTCGATTGACTCGAAGCAGGTGGCGGCTGCCCTGCGCTCGATCGACCTCACGACACCCGTCGGCCAGGTCGCCTATGAAGCCAGCGGCGATCTGAAAGAACAGCGCATCTACATCTTCCAGGTGCAAAAGGTCGACGGCGAGTTGGAATTCGTGCAGGTGCCGCAGTAACCCATCGTCTCGATCCTGGCTTGTAGATGGATTCAACTCCATGGAAAAAGTGTTGATTCTCGTTGCGCTTTTGTTGTTGCTGGGTCTTCTTACTTACTGGCAAATAAGCCACAACAAGCAAAGCATTCGCGTTTACTTGCGCGACAAGGGTGCTTCCAATGTCGTCATTCGGTGGGATTGGGGTTGGTTTATTGGCGATAAGAGCAACAACGCTTTTCATGTTGAATATACAGATCTGCGCGGAGCAAATCGCAAGACGCATTGCAAAGTGAACAAGTTTGGCGGAGAAATCTACTGGTCAGAACCACCAAGCATTTAGCTTCGTTTCAGCCTAGGAATTGCTCCTAGCGGATTGCCAAATCCGCTGTCTGAAACCGATGGATTTGACAATCCATCGGGAGCAACCAACAACAATCCTGTTCAAGTTGATAAAGTCAGATCGAACGAAGACCTGTCGGATTTCCAAAATTCGGCAGGTCTTTGTGTGTTCTATGGTACAATTCCGATCATCAATCAGGCCTCGACGCGCCCCCCACCGCGCGGTCGAGGCCGGTGTTACAAGCGAGGATACGATTCATGGATGTTCCACTCCCTCAGGCTCAACCTGGCAGCCCCACCGAACGAGAGCCGATTATCAACGACTTCTCGATCACGGCGGCCACCGTCAACGGTTCGGGCAGCCAGACGGCCAACAACACGCTGATCCGCGCCATCCACAAGATGGGTGTTCCGGTCAGCGGCAAGAACCTGTTCCCCTCCAACATTCAGGGGCTGCCCACGTGGTTTACGATTCGAGTGAGCAAAGACGGTTACATCGCCCGCCGCGAGCGCGTTGAAATTCTCGTGGCGATGAACAAAGCGACGATTGCGGAAGATATTCAGAAGTTAGAGTCGGGCGGCGTCTGCCTGTACCCGATCGATGATCCGCTCCCCGTCAAACGCGACGACATCACCTACTACCCGATGCCCGTCAACGAATTGGTCAAAAAATCCGGCGCGGATGCGAAGCTGCGATCCTATGTCGCCAACATGGTCTACGTCGGCATCCTCATGTGCCTGCTCGACATCGAGATGTCCGAGATCGAAGCGGCGTTGATGTTCCATTTTGGCGGCAAGCGCAAGGCCGTCGATCTCAACTTAAACGTCGTCAAGGCCGCGTGTGACTGGTCGCAGGCCAACTTAATCAAGACCGATCCGTTTCGCATCGAGCGGATGAACAAAACCGAAGGCACGTTCTTGATCGACGGCAACACCGCCTCGGCGCTGGGCGCGGTCTTTGGCGGCGTGCAATTTGTGGCATGGTACCCCATCACGCCGGCTACGTCGGTGGCCGATGGTCTAAACGAATACCTGCCGGCGCTGCGCCGTAATCCCGACGGCACCACCAATTACGCCGTCATCCAGGCCGAAGACGAGCTCGCCGCGATCGGCATGGTCATCGGCGCGGGCTGGGCCGGTGCGCGTTCGATGACGTCAACTTCCGGGCCAGGCATTTCGCTCATGGCCGAATTCGTGGGCTATGCGTATTTTGCCGAGATTCCCGCGGTTATCGTGGACGTGCAGCGCATGGGTCCCAGCACCGGTTTGCCCACGCGCGTATCGCAAGGCGATGTGATGAAGGTCTATTACCTCGGTCACGGCGACTGCCGTCATATTGTCATGCTGCCCGGCAATATTCAAGAATGCTTTGAATTCGGCGTGGT
>JACRBO010000424.1 GCA_016219235.1 Chloroflexota bacterium | reverse complement strand
TATCGCGTCCGGCCCCACCGCGCCCGATCCGTCTACCTTCGATGATGCGTGGCGGGTGATCGAAGATTTTGATTTGATCAATCAGTTACCCGCTTCGATCAAACACCGCCTAATGGCTGGAAAACAGGGCCACATCGCGGACACGCCCAAACCCGGCGCTGCGCTGTTCGAGCGGGTGCAGACCGTCGTCATCGGCAGCAATGCACGCGCGGCGTTGGCCGCCGAAGCAATGGCGAAACATCTGAAGTTCAACACGCTGCTGCTATCAACCTCTGTTCAGGGTGAAGCGCGTGAAGTAGCAAAGGTGGCGGCCGCTATCGCGCAGGAAATTCAGCGGTATAATCGGCCGCTGGCAAAACCCGCCTGCGTGATCTGGGGCGGCGAAACGACGGTAACTCTGAAGGGCGACGGTCTGGGGGGGCGTCCCCCTTTAGGGGGGCGCAATCAAGAATTGGCGTTGGCCGCCGCCATCACGATTGATGGTCTGCCCCACACACTCATCGCTGCGTTGGGCACCGACGGCACCGACGGCCCGACGGATGCCGCGGGCGCGATCGCCACCGGCGAGACCGTCGGGCGTGGAAGATCAATCGGGTTGGAAGCAGCCGCGTTCTTAGCCGCCAACGATAGTTATCATTTCTTTCAGCCCCTGGGCGATCTCATCTTCACCGGTCCCACAGGGACGAATGTAAACGATCTGGTGTTCATTCTGGTCGCATGACTCTGACGAGTAATGAGTAACGAGTAATGCATACCTTGATTACTCGTCACTCGTCACTCGTTACTTATCTCGGAGGCTCTTTTGTCTATTCATTTTGGTACCGACGGCTGGCGCGCCGTCATCAGCGAAGATTTTACGTTTGACAATGTGCGGCGTGTGTCGCAGGCCATCGCCGACTTCATCGTGGAGCGGCAGGGTGCGCATTCGCGCGTGGTCATCGGTTTTGACACTCGCTTCTTGAGCGATCGGTACGCAGTGGAAGTGGCGCGTGTACTGGCGGGCAACGGCCTGCTGATCGATCTATGCAGCGCCGATGCGCCTACGCCGGTCGTTTCGTTTGCGGTGAAAGACAGACGCGCTGCGGGCGGCGTGATGATCACCGCCAGTCACAATCCGCCGCGCTACAACGGCATCAAACTCAAGGCGGCCAGCGGCGGCAGCGCCCTGCCCGAAGACACGCAGCGCGTAGAAACGCTGCTCGATAGTGGCAGCCCGTACTCGCTCAACGTGGCCGATCTGGAAGCGGCGCTGGCCGCGCGGCAGATCGTGCGTTTCGATCCGGCCCCCGCGTATGAAGCGCATCTGGAAACCCTGCTCAACCGATCGTTGATCAGCGCGAAACCGGGCCGCGTGGTAGTTGATGCGATGCATGGCGCAGGCCGCGATTACATCAAGGATTATCTCAACAACACTGGCTGGGCGGTGACGCAAATTCGCGGCGATATGAATCCCGGCTTCGGCGGCATCCACCCTGAACCGATTCTGCCGCACCTGAACGCGCTGGTGGACGCCGTGAAAGAATCCAACGGCGCATTTGGCCTGGCGACCGACGGCGACGCCGATCGCACGGGCGCGGTGGATGAAGACGGCAACTTCGTCAGCCCGCACGTGATCTTTGCGCTGGCGCTGCGCTATCTGGTGGAAGTGCGCGGCCTGCGCGGCAGCGTCGTCAAGACGGTCTCGACCACGCGCATGATCGATCGGATTTGCAAAGCGCATGATCTGAAAGTGCACGAGACGCCGGTTGGCTTCAATCACATTGCGGACCTGATGATGAAAGACGACGTGCTGATCGGCGGCGAGGAATCGGGCGGCATCAGCATTCGCGGCCACATTCCAGAGGGCGACGGCGTGCTGATGGGCTTGCTGCTGTTGGAGATCGTGGCGCATGCGGGCGTGCCGCTGCACGACCTCATTGCGGATTTGCAACAGAAATACGGGCCGCATTTTTATGCCCGCAATGATCTGCCGCTGGCGCGACCCGTGTCCAAGAAAGACATGGTAGCCCGTCTGACCGATGGCGCGCCGGCCCGGATCGATGGCGCGGACGTAGTGGAAGTGAAAGCGTTGGATGGCGTGAAGTATCTGCTGTCCGATGATTCGTGGCTGCTCATCCGGCCCAGCGGCACCGAGCCGGTGCTGCGCGTCTACGCGGAGTCGCCCACGCGCGGCATGGTGGATGCGCTGCTGGCCTACGGGCAAGCGGTGGCGGCGCAGGCGTAAAGCTAAACCACGAAGCGCACGAAGGAACACGAATAAACCGAGCGCGGCCAAATTGGTCGCGCTCGGTTTATTCGTCACTCGTCACTCGTCACTCGTCACTCATCACTCATCACTCGTCACAACGCCTTCTCATAAATGCGGTAGGTTTTGTAAATCTCGCCGCCCATTCCTTCGATACCTTTTCGCATCGGGTCGTTGCTCTCCAGAATCCACGAGAATTCGCCGATGGTATAGCCTTTCTTCAGGGCGGCCTCTGCTGTCTTGGCGTACAGCAGGCCGTCGATGCCCGTCAAGCGGTATTCTTCCAGCACGCCCAAAACCAGCACCCGAATATACTTCATGGTTTTGCGGACTTTCATATTGTAGAAGAACTTAGCCAGCGTCCACCATTCCGGCGTGCGCGGGCTGGGATACGCGCGGCGTAACGGATCGTTGACATCGGGCAAGGTCAGCCCAAAGCCCACCGGCTTGCCTTTGGCCTCGACGATAAAAATGAGATCGGGATCGATCACCATCTTCAGGCCGTCCGCCAGATGCTCGAACTCCGCATCGGTCATCGGAATGCTGCCCCAGTTCTTGCTCCAGGCCGCATTGTAAACTTCCTTGACCAGGTTGATCTCCGCATGAAGTTGTTTCATATTGGCATTGCGAATGACAATGCCGCCGCGCTGCATGACCTTCTCGGTGACGCGCTTCAACTTGGGCGGAAAGGCATCCATCGTCGGCATCTGGCTAACATCGCGGCGATAGGCATACATATCCATCGCCTTGGTGAGACCGGCCTGCTCGAACAGCGGCTGATAGTAGGGCGGATTGTATGTCATCATGACGCGCGGGGCATCGTCGAAGGCGTCGATGAGCAAACCACACTCTTCGTTAACGGAGAAATTAAACGGGCCACGCATGACCGATCGGCCGCGCGCCTTCAGCCACTGAGCCGCCCGCTCGAACAAAGCGTGGGCTACGGCTTGATCGTCGAGGCACTCGAAACCGCCAAAGTGGCCGGCGTTATCGTGATGCGTCTTAAGATGATTGGCGTTGTCGGTCGCGTAAATCGTCCCGACAACCTGGCCGGTGCGCTTCGCGAGGAACATGGCGACTTCGGCGTGCTGATGGAAGGGATGTCTGGTCTTGTCATAGAACTCGCGGCGTTCGCTGACCAGCGGCGGTACCCAGCACGGATTGCCCTTGTATGGCACCCACTGAAAGAAGATAAATTCATCGCGCTGCTGCGGGGTGGTGCATTCAATGATCTCGATGTCGTTAGCCGACATACGCGGCCTCCCGTTGGCTGGATGCGTGTATTATACTCCGGTCAAACGGAAAGCCAAAATTAGAGTGACAGAATTTTGTGGACAGACAAGCCTATTTCAGCACTGCGGGCAAATAGGCAAAGTAGACTTCAGAGACGACGTCCACTTGCAACGCGACCAGACGCGGGTTATTGCCCGCGCCCGCGGCATACCAGTTCAGTGTAAGGGTGCCCGTGTAGGCGCCCAGGGCGCGAGTGAAAGCGGGCATCGACAGAGTCAGGTAAGACACGGCGGTGGCGCTGAGTGAACCGGTCGGGCTGATGATTGTGGGCACCAGGCTGGCAGCGGGGTCAACGGTGGCCGTATACACCAGCGACTGCCAGCCCCAGTTGGCCAGATCGACACTGGCGTTAAGCGCGACGGGCTGCTCGTCCACATCGACGAGCCATTTGATGGCCGACGTTTCGGTCCGCAGGCGGCCGGCCGGACTGGGAATGTTCTTAACCAGGCTAGTCAAGGCGCTTTCGGCAGGCGAGTCCGCGCGCACGCTGTACCACAGCATCTGCTCGCAGTCATTGGTGTACCACGGCGCACTGTAGAAGTTGAGATTGAAGATGAACATCGCGCCCATCCACGGCCAGTGGGCATCGGCGTATTGAAACGCTCCAGCGAGATTGGACGCCTGCTTCTCGTCAGGCACAATTTGCCAATGACGCCCAGTCCAACTCGGATCATTCAAGCAATGGTCGGGCGGCTGCGTTATCCAGCCAAATTCAGTCGCCCAGATCTTCTTGTCCCCCAGGCCCTGCGCTTGCATGACCTCATAGAACTTTTCGGCGGTACGGAAGCAGAGCCCTTGATTACAGTTCTGCGTTGGATCACCCGACGACACCTCAGGAACCGCATCATAGTCCGCACTGAAGCCGTACGGGTGCAGGCCGACGACATCGAGACAGGCATCGCCGCCGGCCGCCAGTAACTCCTTGAGAAATTCGCGCTCATCTTGAAATGCGCCGTTGTGTCCCGGATGGCCGTTCCAACTGTCTTGAACCCGCCCCACTGGTGCAAGCCCCGCCGAGACAACGATGGCATCCGGGTCACTGGTTTTGATTTTGTCGTAAGCGGCACACAACCGGTCCGCGTAGGCCGCGGCATCGGGCGCAGCGTTCCAGCCATAGCTCGCGTCCAGGTTGACTTCATTGCCAATTTCCCAGGCTGCGACATTGTCTCGATAAACCAGTTTCAGATCCAGATCGGCCAGGAGGTCATTAACACTGGTCTGCGCATTGACCTCAACTCGCACCAGCACATTCATTGGCAGCGGCGAGATAGGCACGTCAAAGATTTTGATCCAGTTGAAACCCATCGTTTGCAGGCGGGTAATGTCCCACTCGGCCACATTGAAACCATAGCCCAGATGCGGCACGCTCGATTGTGCGACGGACGCCACATTCAACGCCAACGCGACAACACCGAACACAACGAGTAGTCGGATACGTGAGGTCAGGAGATGTTTGGACATGGCCCGATTATAAGCACGACTGCACGCTGGCTCAATATGCCATTAGTCCTCGTCACAAAAAAGCCCCCGCTGTCAGGCAACAGCGGGGGCCAGCCATAAACTATCGATTTACCAGTGGTGGCACGGAATCCACAGCGACGAACCGGCATAGATCACGTTCGTGTTGTACAGACCGTTAGCCGCCGCGATGGCGTGTCGGCTCACCCCGGTTGCCCACGCGATAGAATACAGCGTGTCACCAAAGTAAACCGGTCGCCAATAACCACAACCGGGCGCAGGGTGCGGCTTAGGCGGCGGTCCGCCAGCCGGAATCCACAATTGCTGACCGGCGCGAATGTAGTTAGCATCCCACAGGCCATTCGCCTGAGCAATCGACCACGGATTGACCCCCACTGCACGCCCTATCGACGACAACGTTTCCCCCCAGCGTACCGTGTACCAATAGCCGCCCCCCCAACCTTGAACGGCAGACGACTGAGCCGGCGCAGCAAAGGCCACCGAACTCACCAGCAACGACAACAATACCACCAGCGGAACGAGCCACTTCAAGCGACGCATGCTTCCTCCTGATGAAATGAGTTTTAACCGGCCTACAATCGATTACGCACCGGCCGCCGAGCTAGTACGGCCTCTAGAAAAATGATTGGCTTCATCTCATACCCGTACCCCCTTTGACAATTGAGCTTTCTCGGAAAGTCCGAGAAGCCGTTTTCTCGTTTGAATAGGCCGCGCTTGACCAGCGGCGTTTAATGTTTCACCCCCACCTGTGCCAAGATCAGGCGAGTCTCAATCGTTCTGCTCTTGGCCCGCCAGGAGGGGG
>JACRBO010000417.1 GCA_016219235.1 Chloroflexota bacterium | reverse complement strand
GTTTACCAGCGGTTTCTGCGGGTGGGCGATGGTGGTATGCGGCCTCTTGATGATCGGGTCCGGGTTTCTGGCAATCCAGCGCATCGTGAACATTGAAGTGTAGTGCCGGTTTAGACTAAGCGGCTTAATTGGGGAGTATGACTATGCCAGTGCCATTGATCATTGCAATTGCGGTTGGGGCGGTGCTTGTTCTGGTGGTCATTATCGGAATGGCTTCGCGCAAGCCGGGCGATTCACTGCAAGCCCGCCTGGCCGAATACAGCATGCGCGAGACCCCGGCCACGCTGGAAGAAATTGAACTGTCCCAACCTTTCCGTGAGCGCATTATCGTGCCGACCGTGCAACGGGCGGCGGCGTTTGTCACACGCTTTACGCCGGCGAATACGTTAGAGTCAACGCGGCACAAACTCGACCTCGCCGGCAATCCGAATAATTGGACGCCGTCTGAATTCTTCGGTATCCGTGCGATTGCATCGGTGGTGCTGGGCGGCTTGATTTTCCTGCTGTTGACGATTACCAAAGCCGAGACCGGGGCTTTGCTGGGCATGACGGCGCTGTTTACGGTGCTGGGCTTCGTGTTGCCGGGGCTGTGGCTGGGTGGCAAGATTCGCAGCCGCAAGACTAATGTGATCAAAGCCTTGCCCGATGCGCTGGACCTGCTGACGATCTGCGTGGAGGCCGGCCTGGGCTTCGATCAGGCCATGCAGAAAGTGGCTGAGAAATGGGACAACGAGCTCAGCCGCACGTTTGGCCGCGTGCTGCACGAGATTCGCCTGGGCAAGACCCGGCGTGAGGCGCTGCGCGATGCCGCGCAGCGCGTCGATGTGGGCGATATCACCAGTTTCGTCGCGGCGGTGATTCAATCGGAGCAATTGGGCGTCAGTATCGCCAAAGTCCTCCGCATCCAGTCCGATCAGATGCGGGTCCGCCGCCGTCAGCGCGCCGAAGAGAAGGCCCATCAGGCGCCCGTCAAAATGCTGTTTCCGATGGTCTTCCTGATTTTTCCCGCGATCTGGGTCGTGTTGCTTGGCCCCGCAATTCTGCAAGTGATGAACACCAATATGTCGGGCGTCTTTTAACCCGATCGGCGCACACCCCCGATCGCACCTAAGTGCGCCGGAGACAGCATGATCCGTTCAGCCGTAGGTCCTGGCAGTCTGCTTACCCGGTCTGGACAACAGGTCTGGCATAGGCTAATCGACGCGCTGTTTCCGCCGCGTTGCGGCGGCTGTCAGGCGGAAGGTGCGTTGTGGTGTGAGACCTGCCAGGCCAGCCTGGAATACGTTTGCCCGCCCACCTGCGATCGCTGCGGAGAGCCTCATACGACCGGGCTGTGTACCAAGTGCCGCGCGCAGCCACTGCAGATCGAATCGATTCACTCCGTTGTCATCTTTCAAGGTAAAGTGCGTGAGGCCATTCACCGCTTCAAGTATGAGCGGTTGTCCGGGTTGGCCGATCCGCTCGGCGATTTGTTGGCCGACGGTTGGCGTGCGCAGCATCTAACAGCTGACTGGCTGGTCCCCGTGCCGCTGCATGCGGCGCGACAGCGGGAGCGCGGGTACAATCAAGCTGAACTACTCGCTCGACGCTTGTCACAGCGAGTCAACGTGCCCTGTGCCGCCGCTGCTATCAACCGGACGAGGTTGACAGCAGTGCAGATGACACTGGATGCCGCTCAACGCAAGGCCAACGTGGCAGGCGCCTTTGCTAGTGCTGACGCTCGGTTGCAGGGAGCGCGGGTGGTGGTGATCGACGATGTCTGCACCACTGGAGCCACGCTGGATGCGTGCGCGGCGGCGCTGTTAGCGCTAGGCGCTGCGTCGGTTGTCGGCCTGACCGTTGCTCGAACACCTTAAGAGGCGCGGGCCTCTTCATAAAGGAGAACGAAAATGAACATCGTCGTTCGCGGTCGCAATATCAATGTTACGCCCCGGTTGGAAGAGTATGTGGATAAGAAAGTTGGCAAGCTGGATCGCTATCTGCCGACGATCGATGAAGCGCGCATGGAATTAGCAGTCGAAGAAACGCGCAGCGCGCAGCACAGCCAGATTGCTCAGTTGACCGTGCGCAGCCGCGGCCGCATCTTGCGCGCTGAGGAGCGCGATCAGGACATCTTTGCCGCCATTGACGCCGTGTCTGAAAAAATGCAGCGCCAGATTTCGCGCTATAAAGATCGCCTGTATGAGCGCGGCCAGCAGCGTGGCACCGAGTCGGTGCGCACACCTGAGCCAGAGGATCTGCCCGAGGTGGAGCACGAAGAAGAGCCGCTGGGCACCATCGTCCGCACCAAGAAATTCCCGGTAACGCCGATGGGCGCGGAGGAAGCGATCGAGCAGATGGAATTGCTCGGCCACGATTTCTTTGTCTTCTTCAACAGCGACGCTAACGGCATCAACGTGCTGTATCGTCGCAAGACCGGCGATTACGGCTTGTTGCAGCCCGAACTCGCCTGAGATCTACCGTGCCATTCAACCCCACGCGGGAGCCTGTGTGCTCCCGCGTTTTGATGTGAGGCAGTTATGTCCCAAACGATCGGTCTGGTCATGTTTGCCGGCGGCGAGCGCGGCACGCATCCGCTGCTGGGCGACATGCGGCGCATTCGACAGGCCTGCGCGCGCGATGCGCTGGAACGAGCGGTTTCGTCTCACGCCTATCAGCCGATGATTGTAGCGACCGATGATGCCCGTTGGGCGGACTCCCTCGGCGATCTCCCCATCTCGATCGATCTTGACCCGCCCGATCGGCCGTTTCACTTTGGGCAGCGCCTGGCCGAGATCGTGGCGCACCATGATCTTCAGCGGATTCTGTATTTAGGGGCAGCCGCTTGTCCGCTGTTGGCGACCGATCAATTCAAGCTGATTGCCGACACACTTGAAGCGCAGGATCTATTTGTGATCGCCAACAACATTCACTCCACCGACTGGGCAGCGATCACACCGGCCGCCATCGTCGCCGATTGGATCGATCGGTTGGGGACCGATAATGGCCTGGGCTGGGTGCTGTCGAATGACGCCGGTCTTACCCCAATGACGTGGCCAGTTTCGCCCGCCACCCGATTGGATATCGATGTCCCCATCGATGCGCAAATCGCCGCGCTGCATCCGGCCTGTGGCCCGCATTTGCGTCGCGTTATGACCGGCGTAACGTGGAGTGATGTTCGGTTGCGCGCCGCCCGCGAGGTGATCCGAACACGCGCTTCACGGTTGATCTTGATTGGGCGTGTTCCGGCCTGGGCGTGGGCGCAGCTGGAGAAATCGGCGCAATGCTGGACGCGCGTGTATAGCGAGGAACGCGGCATGCGGGCCGCGGGCAGGTTAGGCAGCGGTCAGGTCCGATCGTTGCTCAACGATCATCTGACTGCCGTGGGCTTGCCCAAATTCATGGCCGAATTGTCCGACATGACCGACGCAATTCTGTGGGATACGCGCGTGTTGTGGGCGGCGCGCGGCCTGTGGCCCAGTGAGATCGATCGGTCTGCGGCCGATCTCGGCCTGGTGGACTTTATCGACGATCCGTTTATCCGCGATTTTACCCAGGCCATCCACGACGCGCCCATTCCTATCGTGACGGGCGGTCATGCGTTAGTGTCGGGTGGCTTGTGGGCGTTGTTGGAATCGATGCCGGGGGCATAGGTTGCCTGCGGCCTGGCCGCCTTATTGCCCTGCCAGGATCGTGCGGCCCAACTGCATGGCTTCAGCTTCAATATCGCGCCGCAGCGCTTCGCGCTCATCAGGCGCGAGTGTCTCAACGTAGCGCAGCGCGTTGCGCCACACTTCGTCCCGCCAGCGTGTGATGACTTCGGAGATCAGCCATTCATCGACGGTGCCAAATAATTTGTCGATGAGATCAAGCCACGGCGAGCGCGCTTCCAGAATTTGATCCTGCACCCGATCGATCGTCTCGCCGATAATGGCGTTGACCAGATCGTAATCGGCGCGGCGTTGATCGCGTTGTTCGGCAGTCAGGGTGTTCCACTCGGGCGTCAGTAACTCCGCCACGGCAAAGACCAGATCGTAGTTGATGTGTGCATTCACGCCGATCAACAATTGCTGAACCGTCATCACTGGCTCGCGCAGCGCGGTCTCGTGGGCCAACTGCCAGACGCGGGGCGTCTCCGGCTGGCGTGCCTCGTATAACTCAAGCGCCTCAAAGTAATATTCGGCGAAGCGCTGGAGCAGTCGCATCACCCAGGCATCATCGGCAAAGCGTCCCGTTTCAACCGCGTCCAGCATGTTGCCCGTCATTAGCGCATAGCAGCCCAGGAAGATGCTGCGCCGATCGTGCGCGGCCTCCCACTGTTGCACATACTGGTTCATCTGGAGCAGGACGGCTCGGTTGAGCATAGTCATGTCGGTTCTAATAATTCCGCAAAGTGAGCGAGCACTTCGCTCACGACATCATCCGGGCAGGCGGGATCGTCGACGAAGAACCAGTAATCGCCGAATTGATCGTTGATCGAAAAGTCATGCTGGCGGTAGGAAAAATCGATCCACGCTTCGGTGATGTCGTCGGTGACGAAGCCGGTGAGTATTGCGCCGGGCAGCCGCGCCACATGATCGCGCACATCATACCATGACGTCGTCTGCGGCAGGCCGCCGAAGTGACGCGAACCATCGTGCATGATCAGGTTGATCAGAGGTTGAGTCATGGTTGGGCCAGGGCGTGCCATCGATTGCGCCAGGCGGCCCGCCGTGGCTGCGCCACGGGCACGGGCAAATCGACGGCACGGGTTGGGAAGCCCGCGCCGCGGGCTTGCGGCGAATAGCCGTCGGCTTGCCCGTACCCGCCGCGATGCGGCGGCGGGCCGCAGGGCGTTAGCCGATGGCGTACAGCGCCTCATTCTTGAACGGGATCAGCGCCAGAATCATCGCGTGCTCGTACAACCCCGCCCGATCGATCACATTGTCGGTCAACAAACCGACTGCGCCTGCCGCTTGCTTTGAATTGG
>JACRBO010000423.1 GCA_016219235.1 Chloroflexota bacterium | reverse complement strand
GGCGGCCTGCGCGGCGGCCACTTGCGCTTCATTCGCCTGATACTTCGCATCTGCCGCATCGACCTGAACTTGCAGCGTTTGCGGATTGGCGCGTTGTCGCAGCAAATTGTTCAAGGCGGTTTGTGCCACGTCCCGATTGGTCTGCGCGACGTTCACGGCCGCCAACGCCTGTTCCCATTGATACGGAATCGCATAATATTCAGTGGGCAAACTTGGTCGATAGGCCATGGGCACGCCCGCCAGTTTATCGGAGGTCTCGCCGTAATCTTTCCACGCCTCCTCGGCCAGATCGCGTTGCAACAGTGACGCCTCATATTCTTTCTGCGCGATAGTCACTTGCGCGCGCGCCGCCGCGATTTGCACGTCCAGCGATTGTGGCCGATCACGCACGAGTTGCGCATCCGACCACGCTTGTTTCGCCGCATCGCGCGCGGCTTCAGCCAGCGCCACTTGAGCCACCGCTACCTCGATCGTTTCGCGGTGCGACCCCGCTTGTGCCTTTGCCAACAGGGCTTGGGCTTCCGCCAGTTTGCCGCGTGCCAGATCGACTTGCGCACTCAGCACATCGTCGGCCAATTGGATCAGCACTTCGCCTGTCTGCACTTCATCGCCTTCATCTACCGGCAGCGTCACCACCCGCCCGGCGATCTCCGGCGACACAGCGATCGTCTCGGCCTCGATGAAGCCTGATTCAATCCAGGCTTGATCGGTCGCGCCGCTACCGCCCGCTTGAGCCGCGCAGCCCGTCGCGCCGATCGCCAGCACGACAATCAGTCCTAATAGCCTATGCTTTATTGCCATGTTCGACCCTCACCCCCGCGCTTGCGCGCCCCCTCTCCCTGACAGGGAGAGGGAAACCTCAACGAATTGCCGACAAAAACACGTCTTCCAGCGAAGGCGCGATGATGTCCACTGACTCAGTTGCCACGCTGCCCGATCGCAACGCGGACTCGATCGCAGCCCGTGCAGCCGTCGCATCGCGCGTGACGACGTGAATCTGCGCGCCGTACAACGCCACATCATCCGCGTTGAGTTGGCCCGCTGCGTGCGCGACCTTCAACAAGCGCATTGCTTCCGGCGGATCAGCAGGCGACACTTCGATCACTTGCCCCGTCATCAATGACACCTTGAGTTCGGCAGGCGAACCCTGCGCCACGATTTTGCCCGCGTGAATAAAGGCCAGTTCCTGACAGTGCTCGGCTTCATCCATGTAGTGCGTTGTCACAAAGATCGTCGTGCCGTCGTTGGCTAAGCGATACAGCAATTCCCAGAACGTGCGGCGGCTGACGGGATCAACCCCCGCCGTCGGTTCGTCGAGAAAGATCAATTCCGGTTCGTGCAGAATCGCCGCGCCCAACGCCAATCGCTGCCGCCACCCGCCGGAGAGTTCACGCGCCCGTGATTTCTCGCGCCCTTCCAGATCGGCCATTTTCAAGGCAAATTGAATGCGCTCGTTCAGGCGTTCGCGCTTAAGGCCATACGTCCGGCCGAAGAAGCGCAGATTCTCGGCCACGGTCAAATCATCGTACAGGCTGAAGCGCTGGCTCATGTAACCGATGCGCTGTTTGACGGCGCGCGGCTGATGAGCCACATCGTAGCCCAGGATTTTGGCGTGGCCGGACGTGGGCGCGAGCAGGCCCAGCAGCACACGCATCGTCGTGGTCTTGCCCGCACCGTTGGGGCCGAGAAAGCCGAAGATGCTGCCGCGCGGCACGCTGAACGTCACGCTGTTCACGGCCACGAAGCGCCCGAAGCGCTTGGACAGTTGGTTGGTTTCGATGGCGAAAGTGTTGGTTGCGCTCACTTTGTTTTCGACTTCATGATGCATGATGCATGATGCACGATGCAAGATGCAGGATACGTGTTGCGTGTTTATGGCGCGCGCTGGATGGCGTAGACACTGCGGCAGCCGGTGGTGACAATTAAAGTGCCGCCAGATACGCCCAAACCGCCCACGAGGTCAAGGAACTCGCGTGTCTCCTCCGCACTCTGCCGAGCTTTCTCGGAAAGTCCGAGAAGCCGTTTTCTCGTTTGAATAGGCCGCGCTTGACCAGCGGCGTTTAATGTTTCACCCCCACCTGTGCCAAGATCAGGCGAGTCTCAATCGTTCTGCTCTTGGCCCGCCAGGAGGGGG
>JACRBO010000408.1 GCA_016219235.1 Chloroflexota bacterium | reverse complement strand
CAATTGACAATGCACAATTCATAATGCATAGTTCATACCAGGCAACAATCGACAATTAGCCAGTTTACCAATCGACCAGTTACCAATCGACCAGTTGACCAATTTACCGATCGACCAATTCACCCATGACCGATTCCCAACTTCGCACCTTCGAGGTCTTTCATCAGAGCAAACGTGGCGAGCCGCACGTGCACGTTGGCGCGGTGCATGCGCCCGATGCCGGGCTGGCGTTGCAACTGGCGCGCGATCAGTTTGCGCGGCGGCTGGATTGCGTCAGCTTGTGGGTCGTGCCCAGCGATCAGATCACGGCCACACCCGCCGAAGAAGCCGAAGCGTGGTTTCAGCCGGCCACCGACAAGAGTTATCGCGAGGCTAGCGGCTTCCCCATGCGGGACATCATCAAGCGCGCGGAAAACTGGCGAGAAACCTGACAGGATGACAAGATGAAGGGATGACTTTCCGATCAACGGATCATCTTGTCATCAGGCCATCTTGTCATCTTGTCAATTGATTAGATCATGGACGATCAATCACTTATCGCCTGCCTGCTCTCCTTCGCCGACGACGAATTCCTGCTCGGCCACCGCGATTCCGAGTGGACGGGGCACGCGCCGCTGCTGGAGGAAGACATTGCGTTTTCCAATCTGGCGCAAGACGAACTGGGCCACGCGCTGATCTGGTACACGATTCTGCACGAGCACTTGAATCAGCCTTCGCCGGATCGATTGGCCTTCTGGCGGAACGCCGGTGAGTTCCGAAATGCAACCTTTGTAGAATTACCCAAAGGTGATTGGGCGTTTACCATCATGCGACAGTATCTCTTCGACGTGTATGAGCAAGTCCGTAACGAAGCGCTGGCGACCTGTGGCTATGCGCCCATCGAAGAAGCGGTTGCCAAGATCAGCCGCGAAGAAATCTATCACCGCTTGCACAGCCAGGGCTGGGTGCAGCGGTTGGGCCATGCGACCGAAGAAAGCCATCGCCGCATGCAGGCGGCCGTCGATCACCTGTGGCCGCCTGCGCTGGGCTTGTTCGAGCCGCTGATGGATGCGCCCGATTATTCAACCACGCTGTCGCAGATGCAAACGACCTGGCTGGAGCGTGTGACGCCGGTGCTGACGCAGGCCACGTTGACCATTCCGCGCGAGGTCACACCTGCTCATGGTGGACGCAGCGGGCAGCATACTTCACACTTGATCGATCTGTTGAACGACTTGCAGAAAGTCGCGCACACTGAATCGCCGGAAGCGATCTGGTAGAGGCGATATGACTGACTTGAAAAACATGGTCGCCATTGTCACGGGCGCATCCTCCGGCATCGGTGAGGGACTGGCTAAGATGCTGGCCGCTGAAGGCGCAAAGGTCGCCCTCGCCGCGCGGCGTGAACAAGAGTTGGAACGGGTGGCCGCCGAGATTCGATCGGGCGGTGGCACAGCTCTGGTGATTCCAGCCAATATGCGCGAGGAAACGCACCTCGCTAATTTGATCGAGCGGACTCAATCGGAACTTGGCTCGATCGATATTCTGGTGAACAATGCGGGCATGGCGCGCAATCAACCGATGCACGCCATGACGATGAAGTACTGGGATTTGATCATGGCGATCAACCTGCGCGCGCCGGTGTTTCTGTGTACGCAAGTGCTGCCCGGCATGCGTGAGCAGCGGCGCGGCTATATTATCAACATCGCCAGCGAGGCCGGGGTGATGGTGTATCCCGGCATGGGCGCGTACGCCGTGAGCAAGCACGCGCTGCGCGTGGCAACGCAGTTGATTCAAGACGAGAATCAGGCTCACGGCATCAAGGCGTGGGCCATCTGTCCCGGCATGGTGGACACGCCGATGGGCGCGGATATGCCCAACGGTAACCCGCAGAATTTCCTGAAGGTTGAAGACGTGGTCGACGTGGTGCGTTTTCTGCTAAAGCAAGGCGATAATGTAAAATTGGGGCCGGAGATTTTGATTCGCACCATGCGCGATCCGTTTGAGCATTAGGGGATGATATGATCGATCTGGCAGCCAGCGTTTTTACTTTTCCCTGCGACTTTCCCATCAAAGCCATCGGCCGCAGCAGCGACGATTTTCAGGCGACCGTGGTGTCCATCATCCGGCGGCATGCGCCTGATCTGGACGAGCTCGCCGTCACTAGCCGCGTCAGTGGGCAGGGCAGTTACCTGTCGGTCTCGGCGACGTTCACGGCGCACAGCCGCGAGCAACTCGACGCGCTATATTTGGAACTGAACAGCCACGAGCAAGTGCTCTGGGTGCTGTAACGCGAGGCCGTATGATTGCCACGCACGCCACGCCGGTCGGCACCGCCCGGTATCGCGATCGATATCCATCACTCCCCGGCCATTTCCGCCGCGCTCAAAGCCTGTGGCTTAGCTCGATCGGCATCGGCACCTACCTGGGACAACCGACTCTACAGTCAGACTCGGATTACAGCGCCGCCGTCAAGCGCGCCCTCACTTCAGGCATCAACGTCGTCGATACCGCCTCGAATTACCGTTTTCAACGCAGCGAACGGGCGATCGGTCAGGCCTTAACCGAACTCCTCGAAGCCTGGACGATCGCGCGTGATGAAATTGTCGTCTGTACCAAAGGCGGTTACATTCCGTTCGATAGCGAGTACCCGCGCGATCCCAATCGTTACATTCGCGAGACGGTAATTGAAGCCGGTCTCGCCGCCGCCGAGGACATCGTCGACGGGCACTGCCTTGCGCCGCGCTTCATCCGATCGCAACTCGAACAATCGATACGCAACCTCGGCGTCAGCCACCTCGATGTGTACTACATCCACAACCCCGAGAGCCAGCTGGAATCGATCGGGCGTACCGAGTTCCGCGATCGACTGCGGCGCGCTTTTGCCGTGCTCGAGGAAGCGGTCGAGACCGGGCTGATCACGCATTACGGCACGGCCACGTGGAACGGTTACCGCGTGCCGCCCGGCGCGACGGAGTATTTGTCGCTGGAAGATGTGCTCTCGCTGGCGCGCGATGTGAGCGGCCTGTCGCATCATTGCCGCTTTGTCCAACTGCCGTATAATCTGGCCATGCTCGAAGCGGTGACCGCGCGCAATCAACGCGCCGCCGATGAGATGATGTCGATTCTGGAAGCGGCCGAGCGCTTCGGGGTCACGGTGATGGGCAGCGCCTCGCTGCTGCAGGGCCGTTTGTTAGGCCAACTGCCCGACGGACTGCGCGACCAGTTCGAGGGCCTGACCACAGACGCGCAGCGCGGCCTGCAATTTGCGCGCTCGACGCCGGGCATTACGACCGCCCTGTGCGGCATGGGCCGCGCGCGACACGTTGCCGAAAATCTGGCGCTGGCGCAGTACGCGCCGCTGACGGCCGAACAATTCAAGTTGTTGTTTGCGTGATCGATTTCCTATGCCCGAACTCTTCACCGTTTCGACGCCGCACACCGCGCTGCAAAAACTGCTCGATCATCTCTCGCGCCCGATCGCGACTGAAACGATCCCGACGGCCGCCGCGCTCAATCGCGCCTTGATCGAGTCGCCGATCGCGGCGAGCGCGCTGCCCGCCTTTGCCCGCAGCACGATGGACGGTTACGCCGTGCGCGCCGCTGATACCTTTGGCGCGAGCGAAGCACTGCCCGCCTACCTCACGGTGATCGGCGAATGCCCGATGGGCCAGGCGCCCACGATCGAAATCCGCGCCGGGCAAGCGGCGATCATTCACACGGGCGGCATGCTGCCCAACGGCGCGGATGCCGTGGTGCAGATCGAGCGCACGCAGAAAACCACCGAGGCCGAAATTGAAGTGATGCGCGCTGTCGCGCCGGGTGAGAATGCCCTGCAAGTAGGCGAAGACGTGAAACCCGGCGATCAGTTGTTCTCGACCGGGCACGTGCTGCGACCGCAAGACCTGGGCGGCCTGATGGCGATGGGCATCACCCGCGTAAGCGTTGCGCGCCAACCGCGCGTCGGCATTCTGGCGACCGGCGATGAAGTGATCGATCCGCAATTCGAGCCGCAGCCCGGCCAGGTGCGCGATGTCAACACATACTCCATCGGCGGCATTGTCACGCGCGCGGGCGGCGTGGCTCGATCGGGCGGCATCATCCGCGATAACTTCGATGCGCTGTATCAGGCCGCGAAGGAGTTGATCGATCAATCGGATGCGCTGGTGCTGTCAGCGGGATCGTCCGTCAGCGTGCGCGATATGACCAGCGACGTGATCGAGCGACTGGGTAAGCCCGGGGTGCTGGTGCACGGCGTCTCGATCAAGCCGGGCAAACCGACGATCCTGGCCGTGTGTGATGGCAAGCCAGTGTTCGGTCTGCCCGGCAATCCCGTCAGTGCGCTGGTCGTGGGTGATCTATTCATCACGCCGACGTTATGGCGCTTGCAGGGCTGCGATCGACCGCCGCATCAAAACACGATGAAAGCGCGGCTGACGCACAATCTTGCCTCCGTGCCGGGGCGCGTGGATTACATTCAAGTCAAGTTAATCGAACGCGGCGGCGAAATGTGGGCCGAGCCGGTCTTTGGCAAAAGCAATTTGATTTACACATTGGTCAAGTCTGATGGGATGCTGATCATTCCCATCGATGCGAATGGCATCGCAGCGGGAGAGATGATGGATGTCAGGCTGTTCTAGTCATTTGCCATAGTACCAGCCTCGGATATACTTGCAATCGAGGCTAATCTGTTGCTGTAGGAGATCGCCAAATGCTGACCCGCATGCGCGTGAACAATTTCAAGAAACTGAACGATGTTGACATCGAGCTTGGCAAAACTGTAGTTCTTATCGGCCCTAACAATTCAGGCAAAACAACCGCACTACAGGCTTTGGCTCTCTGGGATATTGGACTTCGTCGTTGGAACGAAAAACGGCAGGTCAGAACTTCCCCAGAAGAGCGACCGGGTGTTGCAATCAATCGAAGGGATTTGATCTCTATTCCGATCCCAGATGCAAATCTGCTTTGGCGTGACTTACATGTACGCGACATTAGGCGCGTTGATGGCAAGCCTCAGACGCAAAATATACGAATTGAAATAGTCGTAGACGGCGTCACCTCTGGCAAAACCTGGTCGTGCGGCTTAGAATTTGACTACGCCAACGAGGAGTCCTTCTATTGTCGCCCGTTGCGAACAGATAACGCTAAACCTCCACAGAGAATGTTGGTTCCGGCCGAAGCGGCAACAGTGCAAGTTGCTTTCTTACCCCCGATGTCTGGCCTGGCAGATCGAGAATTCATTAAGCAGCCTGGTGAAATTGGCGTACTTATCGGCCAAGGCCAAACGGCTCAAGTACTAAGGAATTTGTGTTATCAGATATTTGATAGGTCACAAGGCGGAGAGACCTGGATGTACCTGGTGGATGACATTAACAAATTGTTTGGCGTGACTTTACAGCCTCCCGTTTATATCAAAGAGCGCAGTGAAATCACGATGTCTTATACCGAAAATGAAAGTAAACCGCTCGACCTCTCCTCTTCGGGACGCGGGCTGCAGCAAACATTATTACTGCTAGCACATTTGTATGCCAATCTGGGAACGGTTCTGCTGTTGGACGAGCCAGATGCCCATTTAGAAGTCCTCCGCCAGCGACAAATCTATCAACTATTAACCGAAGTTGCCGAAAAACAAGATTCACAAGTCATCGCTGCCAGTCATTCGGAAATCATCCTGAACGAAGCGGCCGATCGCGACGTTGTGATCGCCTTCGTAGGAAGACCCCATCGAATTGACGATCGTGGAGGCCAGGTACTCAAGTCTCTGACCGACATCGGATTCGACCACTATTATCAAGCAGAGCAAACCGGCTGGGTGCTCTATCTGGAAGGCCCAACTGATCTGGCAATACTAAGAGCATTTGCCGCGACACTTGATCATGCAGCTGTTCCGTACCTGGAACGACCCTTTGTTCAATATGTTGCGACGAATCTTCCGCAGAAGGCGCGTGATCATTTCTATGGCTTGAAAGAGGCCAAAAAAGATCTGGTTGGAGTTGCACTATTTGATAGGCTCGATAGGCAACTGCATGATAATCCATATCTGAAGGAATTAATGTGGCAACGCCGAGAGGTTGAGAATTATTTATGCTCCGAAGAAGTATTGCTACGCTATGCGGGATACGATCAACCCGACGACTTGTTTGGATTGGCCGAAGCTGATCGTCGAAAGCAGGCTATGCGCGAGTCAATTGACGAAGTGTCGAACGCATTAAGAACTTTGCACAAGCCAGAACCGTGGTCATCCGACATAAAAGCAAGCGACGATTTTCTTGATCCACTTTTTGAATTGTTTTTCAAGAAACTGGGGTTGCCCAACTTACTCAGAAAAACTGACTATCATGTTCTGGCAAAGCTCGTCTCCAAAGATGAGATCGATCACGAAGTCATAGCAAAACTGGACGTAATCGTTGCCGTGGCTTCGCGGGCCAAACCCAGAACGAATTGATATGTCCCGCAAAATCTATCTCGAAGACATTCCACTGGAAGAAGCGTGGCGACGATTCACCGAAGCGCTGAAGTCAATTAATCGGTGGCAGCCGCTGGAAGGCGAAGACGTGCCCGTGGCGCAAGCGCTGGGCCGCATCACCGCGCAGCCGATCTGGGCCAATGTCTCGTCGCCCGCGTATCACGCCAGCGCGATGGATGGTTACGCGGTGCGCGCCAGAGACACGGCATCGGCCAACGATACAACGCCGCTGCACCTGACGCTCGGCGAGCAGGCGCAGTACGTCGATACGGGCGATCCGTTGCCCGCGTGGGCAGATGCCGTGATCATGATCGAAAACGTGCAGCCTGTCGGCAACACGCGCATCGAGATTCGCGCACCGATCGCGCCGTGGACGGCCGTGCGGCCGCTGGGTGAAGACATGGTCGCCACTGAATTGGTCCTGCCGGCCAATCACATTTTGCGCCCGGTCGATCTGGGCGCGATTGCAGGCAGCGGCCATGCCACCGTCAACGTGCGCCGTCAACCGCGCGTGGCCGTGATTCCAACCGGCACGGAGTTGATCACGGTTGAGCACGCGGCTGAACGTGGCGTGAAACCCGGCGACATCATCGAATACAACTCGATTGTGTTAGCCGCCGAAGTGGACCAATGGGGCGCGATTGCGACACGCTATCCCATCGTGATCGATAATTTCGATCAGATCAAGGCCACGGTGCAAGACGCCGCCTCGAAGCACGATCTCGTTCTCATCAATGCAGGCTCTTCCGCGGGCAGCGAAGACTTCACCGCCCGCATCGTGCAAGAGTTGGGCACGCTGCTGGTGCACGGCGTGGCTGTGCGCCCGGGGCATCCGGTGATCCTGGGCATGATCAAGCAAGATGCAAGACGCAAGATGCAAGATGCCAGCGACGACAAACTCAATCCACATTCAGAAATCGGCAATCAGCAATCTGCAATTCCCATTATTGGAGTGCCGGGTTATCCGGTGAGCGCGGCCTTGACGGGTGAGATTTTTGTTGAGCCACTGCTGGCGAAGTGGCTGGGCTTACCCGGTCACAAAAAGCCTGTTTTGCAGGGCAAAATTACGCGCAAGTTGTTGTCGCCGATGGGCGAAGACGAGTGGGTGCGCGTGACGGCGGGCAAGGTGGGCGATCAGATTGTGGCCGCGCCGTTGAGCCGGGGCGCGGGCGTGATCACGTCGCTGGTGCGCGCCGATGGCATTGTGCGGATTCCGCGCTTCAGCGAAGGCGTCAACACGGGCGACCCGGTTGCGATCGAGTTGTATACCGATCCGGCGGAGATTGATCGCACCATCGTGCATATCGGTTCGCACGATCTCACGCTCGATCTATTGGCGCAGTATCTGGCTGAACTCGGCAACGATCCTGATCCCGCCAGACCCGATCGCGCCACACAGCGACGCTTTGTCTCCGCGCACGCGGGCAGTCTGGGCGGACTCATCGCCTTACGGCGCGGCGAGGCGCATGTGGCTGGATCGCATCTGCTCGATCCAGCGACCGGCGACTACAACTTCGCTTACATCAAACAGTATTTGCCCAACGTGCCGGTGGTGGTGGTCACGCTGTTGCGGCGCGAACAAGGCTTGATCGTCGCGAAGGGCAATCCGAAGAACATTGCGTCACTGGCCGATCTCGCCCGATCAGAAGTACGCTTCGTCAATCGACAGCGCGGCGCGGGTACGCGCGTGCTGCTGGATTATCGCTTGAGTGAGTTGGGCATCGCGCCTGAATCGGTCAGCGGCTATCAGCGCGAAGAGTACACGCACCTCGCGGTCGCCGCCGCAGTTCAATCGGGTGTGGCCGATTGCGGTCTGGGCGTGCGCGCCGCCGCCCGTGCCCTCAATCTCGACTTTGTGTCGGTCGAGTGGGAACGCTACGATCTGGTCATCCCTAAAATCTACTACGAATCAGAACTGCTGCACCCGCTGCTCGAACTGATTCGCGGCGAGTCGTTCAAGCAAGTGGTGGCGCAACTCGACGGCTACGATCCGTCGCCGATGGGACAAGTCGTTAGCGAGCTGTAGCGTTTGTTCTTCAACCGAAACGTCCGAAATCAGCCAGCCTGAGTAGATCGAAGATTGCTCCTGCTGGATGGCCACATCCAGCAGCATGACGCGCGGATCTGGCAATCCGCTCCGAGCGTTCCGTGATCCACTGAGCCTGATTTCGGACGTTTTGATCAGTGGCCCTACGTCATGCCCGACGCGCAGCGAGCACTCGGGCATAACATCGTACTGCATCGATCATTTTCGGATCAGCGGCAGATACAGCAACTTCACGTCGCCATAGGTGATCACGCACGGGCTGATCAACGCCACGTCCGCCGCATCAATGACGCCATCGCGATTCACGTCGTATTGAACGGCATAGTTCGCGTCGCCGACGATCGATCCAACTCTCGATTGCACTGCCGTGACGTCGGCTTGATTCGTTGCGCCGTCGCGATTGGCATCGCAGAAATCGGCCTTGTTCGATGCAGTCACGGTGATCGGCACGGTGATCGAACCTAGATCAGAATCGATCGTGATGGAGCCGAATTGCGGCCCGTCTGCCAACCCGATCGGATTGATCACAACCGTCGCGAGCGCGGGCGTCTGGCCGCCCGCCGAATCCAGATCGATCCACGGTGTGGAAGTCGAGAATGTCGCGCCGACGGGCTGATTGCTGAACGTGGACAGCGTTGCCTGCGGCAGTTGCCCCGGCGCAGACAGATCGATCTCGAAAGCCATGCTCAACGGCGAGACGCTCAACACATTGGGGCGCGGCGGATCGGCCACAACCGGATCGGTGCCATCGATCACTTCTTGTCCGTCGGAACGGCCATCGCCATCGGAATCGGGATTGTTTGGATCAGTGCCGCGCTTCAGTTCGACGATGTACGTCAGGCCGTCGCCGTCGGCGTCGCTCCACGCATCGCGCTCGGTCAGCGCGTTCAGGCCGAGTGCGGCTTCTTGATCGTCGCTCAGCCCGTCGGCATCGTAATCTGGCAGCACGTTGATGGACACCGTCGCGATCGCGCTGAGTGCATCGCTGTTGACGGCTTGCAGGGTGATGACGTGCGTGCCCGCGCTGAGCAAGACGTTTTGCGCTTCGCCAGTGCCCAACACGCCATCACGATCGCTGCTCCACGTCAAGGTGCTCGTGATCACACCGTCTTGCGGATCGTCGGCGCGGCCCAACAGCGGTACCGCCTGACCTTCGAGGTAAGCAGCCCCTTCAAGCGGCGTGATAATGTACGGGCGCGGCGGCTGCGCGGCGATGGCAAACGCATTGCTCGTCACCGTGCCGCTGAGGAAACCATCGCTGGCCCACACGCGGATGCGGGCGTTGGCGCTGCCCGCCAGTTGTTCGATCGGGACGTTGCGCGTGCCGCTGTCGTTAGCGGACGCGATCGGCGTCCACGTCGAGCCGTCATCGCGCGAAAACTCGATCGAGACTTGCAGTGGATCGCTATTCGCATCGGTGGCCGTCCACTCGATCGGCACGTCACCGCTCGTGAAGTTTTCGCCGCCCGCCGGGTTGCTGATCGATACGCTGGGCGCGTTCGGCCCCGCGCTGAAAGTTGCCAGCGTCAATGTGCCTGTCACCAGATCGATGCGTGCCACGCCCGCAGACTTGGGCACACTGGCCGAGAAGAAGCCGCTGTGATTTTCTTCGTGGCCGGGATGCTGCGGTGCGCTGGTCAAACCTTGTTCACCCGGCGTGTGATTGTTGGGCAGTTCATCAAACAACGGCAGCACACCCCACCGTAGCAGTTCGATATTGCTCGCGTTGTACTGCACCAGTTGGTAACCGGTCAGATAGTCGGCACTGGTCTTGACGGTGTTGTCTTTCACTTCCACACTTTTGATCGCGCCGGTCTCCGTCATTGCGAGCATCCTGAGCGGAGCAGCATCTTCTTGCTGCGTAGTCGAAGGAGGCGAAGCAATCTCCGCAGTCGAGGAAGGAGATTGCTTCGTCGCGCCCTCCGACTCCGTTACACTTCGTTCGGAGGACGCTCCTCGCAATGACGGTGTGTGCGTGATGACACCGGAGATGTGCAGGCGCTCGGAATTGGCGATCAAGGCGGTGGCAGGATTGATAACCGCTGGATTTGACAATCCAGCGGGAGCGGAGCGGGCAAGGCCCGGCTGATAGATCGGGCGCAGGCTGGCATAACGATTGGCGCGCAGATAGTTGAAGTCCGCCAGATCGAAATAGGTGTTGGTGCCTTCGCGCCCGCAGGCGTAACTCAACAGCGACTTGGCGCGCTTCGTGGCTTTGTTGTTGTCGGCCAGTTGATTGTCGAGCTGCACACCGGTGATGGGATTGACCACTGGCTCGCTGACGCCGGGCTGTCGATAGAAAGAATCGTTGGCGCTGAATGTGCCGCCTTCGCTGCACGCGGCGATGCGCGTACCCGACGGCAAGGTGTTGGTGATCAGTTCGCTAAAGCGTGAGTGATTGTCGCCGCCCGACGTGCCCACGTAGTTGCCGTAGTTCGCCGCGCCGTTTTGAACCATGCCCATCATGTGGCCCAGTTCATGCGCGAAGTAGCGGCTGGCGAGGTTATCGCCAATGGCCCAGCCCAGGAACTGTGGAAACTCCGGCCCGCAACCCTTATCGAAGCCGAAGAAATCTTTGACGTCGCTGACGAACGAATCTTCGCAATCCTGCCGGGCCTGCCACTGCGCCAGTGTGCCCAGCGCCGCCATGCCGGGGCTGCCGGTGTAGATCGAGGTGTGCACGACGCCGAAGGACACGCCGATCTTATCCCCGTGCGTGCTGTTGTAACGCTGACGGATGCGCTCGAATTCTTTGCCGGCTTCGGCCTGTTCGCCGCCATTGCTGATCGTGATCGAGACTGCGCCGGT
>JACRBO010000407.1 GCA_016219235.1 Chloroflexota bacterium | reverse complement strand
TGGCGCTGCTGCTGGGCGAGATCGATCTCTCGGCGGGCGTGGTCAGCGGTTAATGCGCCGCGGTAATGGCCGTGCTCAATGTGAAGCTGGGTGTGCCGGGACCGCTGGCCGTACTGGCGGGAATGCTCATCGGGACGCTGATTGGCCTATTCCAGGGCACGTTGATAACGCGGCTGCACATCCCCTCATTCATTGTCACGCTCGCGGGGATGATCGGCTGGCAGGGCGCGTTGTTGTGGGTGCTGGGCAGCACGGGCACGCTCAACCTGCGCGATGAGTTCATCACCGGCATTGCGGGCACGTTTTTCAAAGATGCGCTGATTGGCCTGAGCGTGGGCGCGATGTTAGTGGCGGGTTATGCGGCTGTCTTGTTTCTCGATCGGCGCCGGCGGCTCACCGCGCAGCTGCTGACGCCTTCGACGCAACGATTGATCGTCAGGGTTGTCGTTTTAGCGGCAATCGTGCTGGCGGCGATGCTGGTCTTTTATGCGGATCGCGGCTTGCCCCTGGCCGCCGTGATCTTCGTCGGCGTGGTGATCGCGATCGATTGGCTGACGAAACACACGGTGTACGGTCGTCACATTTTCGCCGTGGGCGGTCACGCCGAATCGGCGCGGCGGGCGGGCATTCAGGTCGATCGGGTGCGCATCTCGGCATTTGTGTTGTCGTCGACGATCGCGGCTTTGGCCGGAGTGCTGGCGGCCTCGCGGTTGTTGGCGGTGAATCAATCATCGGGCGGCAGCGATTTCTTATTGAACGCGATTGCCGCCACCGTGATCGGCGGCACCAGTCTGTTCGGCGGACGCGGCTCGGCATGGAGCGCATTACTGGGCGCGCTGGTCATCGGCTCGATTTCCAACGGCATGGATTTGCTGGCCTTTGAATCGTCGCTGAAATTCATGATTACGGCGGCGGTGCTGCTGGCGGCGGTTACCATCGATGCGGTGGCGCGGCGCCGGCGCGAAGCAGCGGGGCGCTAATCGATGTCCACCCACGTTGCTCGCGGTACTCATTGCGAACTAACCATCACGGTTCAGACCCTGAATGACACGCTTCAAGTAAGGGGGTGATCCGACCTGTCAAGACCAGACCACAATCGCAGCACATCCGTATCGATCCAGATCAGTTTACTTCAACCACAATCAGGAGGACAGTAATGAACCGCAGTAAGAATCGCTCGCTGAAGTTTGTTTCGCTGCTCGTAATGCTGGGCATGCTCCTCGCGGCCTGCACGTCCGCAGCAACGCCGACGGCGGCGCCGGCGCAGCCGGCTCAACCGGCGGCCACGGCTAAGCCGGCGGCAAACGCGGCTCAGGTAGGCGTGGTGCTGCCGACGAAGGACGAGCCGCGCTGGCTGCAAGACGAGGCGGTATTCAAGGCGGCGGGTTACACGCCGTTGTTCAGCCAGGGCGACAGCGCGAAGGAAAAGGCGAATGTCGAAACGTTGATCAGCCAGGGCATCAAAGTGCTGATCATCTGCCCGCAGGACGCGACGGCGGCGGCGGCGGCGGCGGAAGCGGCCAAGGCGGCGGGCGTGAAGGTCATCTCGTATGACCGGCTGATTCGCGAGACGGACGCCGTGGACTACTACGTGACGTTCGACAGTTTCGCGGTGGGCGCGTCGTGGAGCCAGTATTTGATCGAGAAGGCGGGCGCGACCAGGGGCAACAACCTGTACCTGTACGCGGGCGCGGCCTCGGACAACAACGCCTTCATCTTCTTTGAGGGCGCGTGGGAAACGATTCAGCCCAAGATCGCGGACGGCACGTTTGTGATCAAGAACTCGAGCGAGGCGGTGGCGTTGCAGAGCAAGGCGACGCTGACGCGCGATGAAGAGTCGAAGATCATCAATCAGGTGACGACGAACTGGAACTTCAACGACGCCAAGAGTCTGGCGGAGTCGAACCTGACGAAGGCTACCACCGCCGACAAGGGCACGGTGTACATCCTGGCCCCGAACGACGGGACGGCGCGCGCGATCGCGGACGCCTATGCGGCGGATAACGAAGTCAAGACCTACTACGTGACGGGTCAGGACGCGGAGAAGGCGTCGGTGCAGTACATTATCGACGGCAAGCAGTCGATGACGGTGCTGAAGGACGTGCGGACGCTGGCGGCGGACGCCGTCGCGGCGGCGCAGGCCTTCCTGAGCGGCAGCACGCCCGCCAAGACTTCGTCGTACAACAACGGCAAGATCGATGTGCCGGCCAAGCCGTCGGCCATCGTGACGGTCACGAAGGACAACGTCAAGGCGGCGTTGATCGATTCGGGCTACTATCAGGCCGGCGACTTCACCGGTCTGCCGTAAGCAACCTGGTTAACGGATGCAGGAATAGTGGTGAACCATCATCACTATTCCTGCATCACTTCGGGATCGGTGAGATACTACAGTCACACAGGATCTGTTCGTTTGCTTTCAAGCCCGGTCATAGTAAAATGACTCACACGCCCACCGCCGTATTCCTGACTTGATATGGAGAGGTCGCAATGCCCGATCAACCGCCTATCCTTGAAATGCAAAGTATCACCAAGACTTTCCCCGGCGTCAAAGCCTTGAACAACGTCAGCTTTCGA
>JACRBO010000406.1 GCA_016219235.1 Chloroflexota bacterium | reverse complement strand
GGCTCCCACGCCCCCGTTCACGCGGGCGTGGGAGCCGCCTCTGCTGACACCCTTTTGCGTGCACGCGCGCGGCGCGGTCTGTTGTGAGTCAGGCCATTTTGTGCTAGACTCGCCTCTGCTTAATCTTGCGCCAGACTGGTCGATAGATCGTCTCAAATTGCGGGCCTCGCCGCCCGCCAAGTAGCCGCCGATGTCGATGGCTGAATCGTCTGCTCGCCGCCCCATCCAACCTGACGAGCTTGCCGCCCTGATCCTGGGGCTGGCGACGTTCATCGGGTGTGCCATCGTCATCGGGACGTCGCCCGCCGCTGTGGCATGGTGGGTGCACGTTATCTGGATCATCACCCTCGCTACGGCCATCAACCTGGGTGTCTCCTTTGAGTCTGGCGATGCCAACTTCGGCAGCATCATCATCGCCGCGTCGTTTCTGGCGCTGGGCCTAGGCCCCGCCGCGCTGATCACCATGATTGGCGTGCTGCTGGGTGAAGGGCTGCGCCACCTCATTCCCGAGACACTCAGTTTCACGCCACGCGGCCAGCGGCATGCGTTGGTGACCGCCGGCAGCAATTTGTCGCTGCATGGGTTAAGCCTCCTGGTCGGCGGCATGCTCTATCGCTTCAGCGGTGGTCGTATCCCAATCGTCGAACCTGGCCAGAGCCAATGGATCATGGTCGATTTTGCGGCGCAGTTGGTGCCGTTGTTGGGTTTGTTTGGCGGCTATCTCCTGACCAATTACAGCATTTTTGCACTGTATCACCGGCTGGAAGGCAACCGTGTCCGCGACTATATCCGCCGCCACTGGCGCACTGTGACCCGGCTGGAAGTGCTGCCGATCTTCTTTGCCATCTTGATCGCATCCGCGTATCTCAACACGCCTACGCTGGTCTTCGCCTCATTCTGCGTGCTGATGATCGTCGTCATGGGACTGATCCACAATCTCAGCCGCGCCCGGGCGCGGCTGGAGCAACGGGTGCGTGAACTCAACTCGCTCAGTATCCTGGGCCAGGCCGTCGCGAATAGCCTGGAATTGCCGGAAGTGTTGGAAGCCGTCTACCAACAGACGCGCCAGCTCATGGACGCAGCTTATTTCTACGTCGCTTTGTACAACGGCGGCGACAGTCAACTGGTCTTTCCGCTGGCGTATGAAGACGGCGTCCGAACGCGCTATAACAGCCGCGCCTTTGGGCCGGGCCTCACTGAACACGTCATCGCCACGCGCCGTCCGCTGCTGATTCAGCACAATGTGCGCGCGGTGCTGGAGCAACTTGGCATTCAGCCCGGCGGCCCCCTGGCGCAAGCGTGGCTGGGTGTGCCGATTGTGTTCGGCGATGATGTGCTGGGCGCGATTGGGGTCCAGAACATGGAACACCCCGATCGATACACGGCGGCCCATCGGGATATTCTGGTCGCCATCGCCGCACAGGCGGCTGCCGCCATCCATAATGCCCAGACCTACATCACCGCACGCCATCACACCACCAACCTGGCCATCCTCAACTCCGTCTCAATGGCCCTCAACTCCACGCTCGATCTGAGCCGCGTGCTCGACATCATCGTCACTTCAGTCGGGCGCGTCATGGGCAATCAGAAGGCGGCCATTTTTCTGACGGATGAGGCCGGTCAAACCGTGTCGCTGGCCGCCTCGCACAATTTGAGTCCGCAGTACATCGCGTTGTCGAAGGCGCTGCCGGTTGATCCGGATGGCCGCACCCTGGTCGTCATCACGCGTCAACCCCTGATTGTGGACGATGTGCGCACCGATCCACGCCTGAGCGGCTTTCGCGCCACAGCCGACACCGAGGGCTTTCGTGCTTTTGCCGACATGCCTTTGCAGACGCACGCCCAGGCGATTGGCGGGCTAACCATCTACTACGCCGACGCGCATCACTTTACGCTGGCCGAGATCGATCTACTCAACACCTTCGCCAATCAAGCGGCCATCGCGGTCGTCAATGCCAAACGCTACAGCCGCGCCGACGAGGCCCTGACTCGCCGCATCGAGCAGCTAGCCGCCCTGGAACAGCTGGGCCGCGATCTATCAGCCTCGCTCGATTTCGATCAAGTGATTCAGCGTGTGCTGCAGCGCGCCATGCAAGCCACCGGGGCCAGTTATGGTCTCATCGGCCTATGGCGCCCCGATCGGCAAGTAACCCGCGTCACCGTCACTCTGGGCTACAGCGCGGAACGCGCCAACGCCATCCTCGGAGCCGATTGGCCGGTAACCCGCGGCCTGGTGGGCCGCGCCATTCGATCGGGCCAGCTGCAACGGGTGAGCAATGTGCACCTTGATCCAGACTACGTCTCGGTCGAGGCCGCTGTCCAATCGGAACTGGTGGTGCCCATTCAACAAGACGATCGCATCCTGGGCATCATCAATCTGGAGGGCACGCAGGTTGATCAATTTGATCAGTCGGCTGCCGATTTCGTCGGCCAGCTCGCCACGCAAGCGGCCATTGCCTTGCACAACGCACAGCTCTATCGCAATGCGCAGACGCGCCTGGGCGAAATGGAAAGCCTGTATACCATCGGCCAGCAACTCACTTCGATTCTTGATCTGCAGCAACTGGGCCGCGAACTCACCCGGCAAATTGCCCGCGCGCTTGACTCAACCTTCTGTGCGCTGACGCTCTTGCGGCCGGCCACCGGGTTGATGGAAATCATCGGCCAATACCCCAACCGGGAAGTCGCGCCCTCATCCGCCCCAGATCTACCGGCGACGTATCGTCTGGCCGACTTCCTGGCCACACAGGCCAGGCTTGAACGCCGTGAACCACTGATCGTTTATCGCGCCGATCCCGGCGCCGACCCGATCCAGTTGAACCTGCTGCGCGAGCACGAGCTGCATGCGCTGCTCACCGTGCCGCTGATCGCAATCAACGAAGTCATCGGCGCAGTCGTGTGGGCAGACAGCCGGCCCGATCGATCCTTCAGTCCCGACGAACTGCGGCTGGCTCAGACACTGGCCAACCAGGCAGCCATAGCCGTGCAGAATGCGCGCCTGTTCGACGATCGCGCTCGCCGCATCAATGAACTGAGCCAGCTGTATCAGGCCAGCCTGGCGCTGACCGCCAGCGTCGATCTGCACGAAGTTCTGCGTCGCATCAGCATCACGGCGCGCACCATCACTGACGCCGACAGCGTGACCGTCTACCTGTACGATGCGGAACAGGACACGTTCGAGCGCGCCTATCACCTGGGAGCGTCGGCTGACTGGTCAAGCGCGCCACAGATCCGGCGGACCGGCCTGACCCGGCGCGTGATCGACGAGTCGCTGCCTATTCTGCTTGATGACACAGTCACCGAGCCTGATCTTAACCCGATCCTGCGCGCCGCCGGTGTCCGATCGCTCATCGCCGCTCCGCTGGTCAGTCGCGGTCACCCGCTGGGCGTGCTCTATGTCAACAGCTTCACGCCCCATCATTTTGACGCCGACGGGCAGCAGGTCATCACTGCGCTTGCCAATCAGGCCGCCATCGCCATCGACAATGCGCGGCTCTTTGCCGCCACGGCCAACGGGCGCGATCAAGTTCAGGCCATTCTCAACAGTGCCCATGACGGCATCTTGATGTTTGACCCCGCCAGCCACATCTTGCTAGTCAATCCTGAACTAGAGCAAATGTGGGGCCTGCCACGCGCCGATCTGGAAGGTCATACGCTGCAAGACTTGCTCGATCATGCCAACGTCCAGCTGGCCGCCAAGTTGGGGCTATCACCAGCCGCGGTGTGGACCACGCTGCAGCAGTTGCAGACCGGCCAACAGATCGATTGGCCCAAAGAAACCTTTGCCCTGCCCCGGCTCGCCAGTAATGAGTCCACTCACGCGGAGCGCTATGTCGAACGGGCCTGTTTGCCGGTGCGCGATGCGCGGCAACAACCCATCGGCTGGATGTTAGTGCTGCGTGACGTGACTGAAGAGCGCGAATTACAGCAATTGCGCGACGAACTGACCAACACCATCGTGCACGATCTGCGCAGTCCGCTCACCAGTATCCTGGGCGGCCTCTACATGCTGAAAGACATGGTTAAACCCGACCAACCCGACTCCGACGAGAGCCAGGCGCTAACCATCAGCATTCGCAGCACGAACAAGTTGCTCAACTTGGTTAACTCATTGCTGGACATTAGCAAATTGACGTCGGGACAGGCACTGGTCGATGTGCGGCCGATGTCGCTGGGCACGCTGGTCCAGACCGCCGTTGCACACCTTATCCCGTTGGCCCAGGAGGCAGAGATCATCATTCGGCAGCAGGTCGCCCATGATTTGCCGCGGGTGCTGGGTGATGAAGACAAACTCGGGCGCGTACTCACCAATCTGCTGGACAACGCGCTGAAATTCACGCCGGCCAGCGGGCAGATCAACGTGCTGGCCGAGCGCTGGGCAGTCAATCCCGCCTTTGTGCGCTGCGCCGTGCGTGACACAGGTCCCGGTATTCCAGCTGAATTTCGCACTCGCATCTTCGAGCGCTTCGTGCAACTCCCCGAACAGGTTAGCCGGCGGCGCGGCACTGGCCTGGGGTTGAGCTTCTGCCGCCTGGCCCTAGAAGCTCACGGCGGCCAAATCTGGGTTGACGACGCACCCGGCGGTGGCAGCGAGTTCTCATTCACGTTGAAGGTGGCAGAGGAGTAGAGATAATCGGTCAATCGGTAATCGGTCGAACAGTCGCCAGTTGACCAGTTACCAGTCACCAGTTGACCACCGCGCAAAAACCTTGTCAAAACCTAAGCGCTCTGCTATAATCGGGGCGTAGTGCAGGTTAGGTAGCGAACCGGAAAGTGGGCAACCCCCACTTTCTTTGTTCTGTAGGCACGTCGAACCCGGTATGTTTGAGTCTATCAGTAGGAGCGGCAGCCGCTTATGAAGAGTGAGTTCTTACTCGCATTCAATCAAATATGCAGTGAGCGCAATCTGCCCAAAGAGGTTGTGCTGGAAGCCTTGACCACGGCCCTGGTCAGCGCCTATCGACGCGATGTCAATGCGTCGAGCGCTCAGAACATCACCGCCGTCATCGACGGGCAGACCGGCCTGGCCCAAATCTACGCCGAAAAAGAAGTTACCGAAATCGTGCAGGACGTCCGCACTGAGGTGACGATCGATCTGGCGCAGCAGATCGTGCCAGACGCCAAACTCGGCGACATGGTCATGGTGGAATCCACGCCCGAAGGCTTTGGCCGTATTGCCGCGCAGACCGCCAAACAGGTGATCTTGCAGCGAATCCGTGAGGCCGAGCGTGACGCGCAGTACAACCTGTACGCCGAGCGCGAAGGCGAAATTATCAATGGCGTCGTGCAGAGCATCGGCGGGCCGGGCATTACCCTGAATTTGGGCCGCACCGAAGCCTTGATGCCCAAGAAAGAACAGGTGCCCAGCGAGCGCTATCAGATGCATCAGCGCCTGCGCGCCTACGTCATGGAAGTGCGCAAGAGCAGCCGCGGCCCGCAGATCATCGTCAGCCGCGCCCACAAGAACATGTTGCGCCGTCTGCTGGAACTGGAAGTCCCGGAAATTTACAACGGCACGGTCGAGATCAAGTCGATCGCCCGAGAAGCCGGGGCGCGCTCTAAGCTCGCCGTCGCCGCTGCGCAGCCCGGCATCGATCCGGTGGGCGCGTGCGTCGGGATGCGCGGGGTGCGCATCCAGTCGATCGTGTCGGAGTTGGGCGGCGAGAAGATCGACGTCATCGAATGGAGTCCCGAGCCGGCGATGTACATCCAGAAGGCCCTCTCGCCCGCGCGCGTGCTCACCGTTCACCCGGAAGACGATCCCCGGGACGGCAAGATCGCGTTAGTTGTCGTGCCCGACGATCAACTCTCACTGGCCATTGGTCGTGAGGGCCAAAACGCCCGCCTGGCCGCCAAGCTGACCGCCTGGCGCATTGACATCAAAGGCTCGACCGAAGCCGCCCGCGATGCCGTCGCTCTGGTGGAAAACGATCTTGCCCTGCGAGAGCGGCTGGGTCCGGCCGCGGCTTATGCCCTATTGGTAAAACAGGCTCTGCAGCGCCACGCCGAGCAATCATTGCCGTGGAATGCCGAAGAACTCCAGACGATCAAGCAGCTGCTCGATGGTATCCACCACACGATCCAGGCGCGCAAGCAAGCCGAGCGTGAACAAGCCAGAGCAGCCGCAGCGGCCCTGATGGTTGAAAAACCGATCGTGGTGGCAGCGCCCGAAGGCCTTGATACCTCGAAGCAGGATGCCGTCAATCTCTATCGCGCGCGTATTCCAATCACCGCGTACAGTACGCCCGTGGTCGATCTGGGCATTAGCCCGCGCGTACTAAGCCACATCGAACGCTCCGGCCTGACGAACGTCGGCCAGATCCACGAACGCCTTGCCACCGGTGACGAAGCGATGCTGGTGATCGATGGTATTGGCCCCAAGGGCTTAACCGAGATCAAGCAGGCGATTGAAGACAGGGGTCTGGGCCTGGTGCCCCTGCCCGAGCCGACACCCGTTGTACCTGAACCTGTGGCGGAAGCGCCCGTCGCAATACCGGCCGCAGCGGCTGAGGCGGTGGCCGAAGTGGCGCCGGCGGCCACGGTTCCGGCCGAGACGCCGACAGCCGTGATTGAAGCGGCAGCACCCGAAACCAGCCCGGCGGCGGTCAAACCGGCCGGTGAAAGCGAACTGGCCCCGGTCGGCGTGGCGTCCGGCGAGGTCGTCGAAGAGAGCGAAGACGACGACGAGATCGATCGCAAGACTGGCAAGAAGAAAGTCAAGCGCAAGGATCGCATGCTGGTGCTGGATGAATCCACCGGCGTGGTGGTCGCGAAGAAACAGCGCAAGGCCGGCCGTGGCCGCGGCGACCTGTTCGGCCTTGACGAGGACATTTAGCTAATCGAAACCGCGCCGCCGGGCTATCATCAGTCTGGCGGCGTGGCGGTGTTTAAGAGCATGGCTGGCAAGCACATTCCGCAGCGCACCTGCATCAGTTGCAGGCAGGTGCAGGGCAAGCGTCAAATGGTGCGCGTGGTTCGAGCCGCGAACGGGCAAGTGTGTGTTGACCCGACCGGCAAACGACCCGGCCGCGGCGCGTATGGGCATGCCAGTTTGGAGTGTTGGCAATTAGCCTTAGCCGGAGGGCGACTCGCTCACGCGCTGAAAGTGCCGCAGATCGGTGAGGCCGATCGGGCTGAGCTGCAGGCTTTTGCGGCAGCGCTGCCAAACGACAATGAATCCGCTACCTGGCGCCGTGACTAACTTCATCGAACCGCCTTAAACGCCTCGCTCGCTGCCCCCTCTCCGGGTCGGTCGATCGAGTGCGAACGAATCGAGCGATCCGGCCTGCGCCGTCGGCCAATCTGTTCGGTCGGCACGTTGCGGTGATCGGCGCACACTTGGAGGTGTGGCATGTCTGCAAAAATCGTAGAAATCCCCAGTAATTTGTCGGTGCGCGATCTCGCGGCACGCGTCAAAGTCAGCCCCATCAACATCATCCGCGAATTGATGAACAACGGCGTCATGGCCAACATCAATCAGCAGATCGACTACGATACGGCCGCCATTGTGCTGCAAGGCCTGGGCTTTGAGCCGCACGAAGAAAAGAAGCAGGAAGAAGTCTCCTCGGAAGATTTATCCGGCACGCTGTGGAACCGGCTATACGCCAAAGAAGACCCGGCCAAGCTCAAAGCCCGACCGCCCGTCGTCACCGTCATGGGCCACGTCGATCACGGCAAGACCTCGCTGCTCGACGTGATCCGGCATACCAATGTCGTTGCGGGTGAAGCGGGCGGTATCACGCAGCACATCGGCGCGTATCAGGTCGATCACGACGGGCGCAAGATCACCTTTCTGGATACCCCCGGCCACGAGGCGTTTACGGCGATGCGGGCGCGCGGCGCGCAGGTCACCGACCTGGCCGTGCTGGTGGTGGCCGCCGACGACAGCGTGATGCCGCAGACCAAAGAAGCCATTGCCCATGCGCACGCTGCGCACGTGCCCATCATCGTCGCCCTCAACAAGATCGATAAGCCCAACGCCAATCCTGATCGCGTGAAGAACGACCTGAACACGGCCGGCGTCGTCATCGACGAGTTTGGTGGTGATGTCCTGTGCGTGCCCGTCTCGGCTAAAAAGAAGCAGGGTATCGACGATTTGCTCGAAGCGATTTTGCTGGTGGCCGACTCGCGCGAGATCAAGGCGAATCCCGATCGGCTGGCGGTAGGCGCGGTGGTTGAAGGCCGGCTCGATAAAGCGCTCGGCTCCGTCGCCACGATTCTGGTGCAGAACGGCACGCTCAAGGTCGGCGACGGCATCATCGTGGGCAACATCTCGGGCCGCATCCGCACCATGCAAGACGACAAGGGCAAGCCCATTCAGAAGGCCCTGCCCTCGACGCCCGTGCTTATTTCCGGCCTGGCGGGCGTGCCGGCCGCCGGCGATACCTTTGAAGCCGTGAAGGACGAGAAGACCGCCAAGGCCATGATCGCCAGTCGATTGTCGGCCCAGGCCGAGGCCGCCCCAACGGTCCATCGGGTCCTGTCACTCAACGATCTCTTCAGCCGCGTTCAGGCGGGCGAAGTGAAAGAGCTGCCCATCATCCTGAAAGCGGACGTGCAAGGCTCGATCGAGCCGATCGTCAACCAACTCGATAAGCTCAGCAACGCCGAAGTGAAGTTGAAGGTGCTGCACACCGGCACCGGCACTATCGGCGAAAACGACGTATCGCTGGCCATCGCCTCCGGCGCGATCGTCATCGGCTTCAACGTCGAAGTAGATGAGCAGGGCCGCCGCCTGGCCGACTCGGAAGGCGTGGACATCCGCAAGTACAGCATCATCTACAAACTCACCGACGATATTCAGAAGGCCATCAACGGTATGCTGGACCCGGTGTACAAAGAAGTGATGCTGGGCACGGCCGAAGTGCGCGCGACGTTCAAGATCAAGAACGCGGGCGTCATCGCCGGGTGCATGGTGCGCGATGGGTTTGTTCAGCGC
>JACRBO010000411.1 GCA_016219235.1 Chloroflexota bacterium | reverse complement strand
GGCGCTCATCCTGCACGCGCATGACCGGCTTCAGCATGGTCAGCAAGCCCAAGACGTTTTTGCCCAATTGTTTGCCAAGCAACAAAGGCTGGCTCCCGCATGACGATTCGCTTGCTATTCGGCAAAACACAACTATCGAGTAAAGACGCCTTCGAGCCATCGCTGCCGCTGTCGGTGGTCATCCACATCGACTACCAGAAAGCGCCGCTGGTCATTCAACGCTTTGGTGACATCAAACGTCTGGTGGAACAGACGCTGGACCCGATGGTGTCCGCCTACTTCAAGAACGTGGGGCAGACGCGCACGCTGATTCAACTCTTGCAAGAGCGCAGCCTGATCCAGCAGGTCGCCAGTCAGGAGATGCGGGAGAAGTTCGCGCACTACAACCTGGAATTGGAAGAAGTGCTGATCGGCACCCCGACGTCCGCGCCCGGCGACACGCAGATCGAAACGATCCTCGTGCAGCTGCGCTCGCGACAGGTCGCGGCCGAACAGGTGGAGACGTTCGATCGGCAGCAGAAAGCCGCCGTCAAGGAGCGCGATCTCAAGGAAGCGCAGGCGCGCGCGGAGATGCAGACCAACCTCACCGAATCGGAGTTGAGCATTACGGTGCTGGGCAACCAGGGCAAGGCCGAGTATCAACGCTCGCTGCAGCAGGCGGCGCAGATTCGCGCCCTGGCCCACGCCGAAGCGGAGAAGGTGGCGCGCATCGGTATCGCGCAGGCGCTGGCGACGGAAGAGCAAGTGCGCGCCTATGGCGGGCCGCAGTTCCAGGTCACGCAGACCGTGCTCAGCCGCTTTGCCGAGGCCATTCAGCAGGCCGGAGTGGACGTGGTGCCGCGCATCATGATCGGCGGGCAGGACGGCAGCAACGGGAGCATCATGGAAGCGCTGATGGCCATGCTGCTCTCGGAACGCCTGGGGGCTGGAGCGACGAATCAATCGCCGCGTTCGCCGGAAGCCGAAGCGATGCTGGCGCAGATTCGGCAGGGGCTGCAAGTCAAATCGGAGCCGGGCCGCAAAGCAGAGTAACGTCGGCTCGGTAGAGCGAAGCCGTTGATTGAACGAGACACACCTCGGGCCTGATGCCTGGGGTGTGTCTGTTTGCCCGATCGGCCTCTGCCTGAAACCGCGCCCAACGTCTGAACGCAGGGCTAAAGTGCGGTATAATCAGACGAGACACGGGCGGATGATACATGACCTCATTTGAAATCATCGGCGAAATTGTAGACATTGAGACTATCGCCGTCGGCAGCACAATTCGCGATGTAGCGAGGTTGCGCAAACAATATGGACCCGGCCGTTGGCGAAAACTGAAGGGCACCGCCATGATCCGTTTGCGAAATGGCAAAGTCCGATTGGCCGAAATTCACTGGTATGAAGCACATGGCCTGGGCCGCAAAGAATTCAAGCGTAAGCGCTATCTAAAATAGAGCAGACATGACAACCCGCAAATCATCAACACCCCGCTTTGTTATTTGCGTGAACAATGCCGAGTATCCGGCCTCGCTGGAACTGCATAAGGTCTACCGCGTCGTGCCGGATGCGGACGCAGTGGCCGACGGCGATCTGCGCATCATCGACGAAAGCGGCGAAGATTATCTGTACCCGGCGGCCTACTTCGTCGTGATCGATTTGCCGCGCCCCATCGTGCGCGCCATGAACAAATCCTATCGCACCGCCCAACCAGCAGTGTGATTGTCCAGCTAAAAGAGGTTTATCAAAGCATCATGCCCAATATCTTCCCGTTTACTGCTATCGTTGGTCAGGAGCGCATGAAACGCGCGCTCGTTTTGAATGCCATCTATCCGCAGATCGGCGGCGTGTTGATCCGCGGCGAACGCGGCACGGCCAAGTCGACGGCGGCGCGCGCGCTGGCGGCGCTGTTGCCCGACATCGAAGTGGTGCAGGACTGCCGCTTCGGCTGCGATCCCGATCAACCCGCGACCTGGTGTACCGAATGCCGCGAGCGCGCGGCCAGCAACGGCAAGGAATTACCGCATAGCAAACGCCGCACGAAGTTCGTCGATCTGCCCGTCAGCGCGACGGAAGATCGCGTGGTGGGCACGCTCGACATTGAGCAGGCCATCCAGAAGGGCATCCGCCGCTTCGAGCCGGGCGTGCTGGCTTCGGCCAATCGCGGCCTGCTCTACGTTGATGAAGTGAACTTGCTCGACGATCATGTGGTCGATCTGCTGCTCGACTCGGCGGCGATGGGCGTCAACGTGGTCGAGCGCGAAGGCATCTCGTTCAGCCATCCGGCGCGCTTCATCCTCGTCGGCACGATGAACCCCGAAGAAGGCGACCTGCGGCCGCAGCTGCTCGATCGGTTTGCGTTTGCCGTCGATATTCAGGGCATTCACGATCAAATGGCGCGCATGGCGATTCTCGAACGCACCCTGCAATTCGATAGCGATCCGGAGGGCTTCCGCGCAGAGTGGGAACCGCACGAGCAGCAGTTGAGCCAGGAGATCGATCGGGCGCGGAAACTGCTGCCGGAAGTGAAATATCGCCAGCACGATCTGGCTGCCATCGCGGGCATGGTGGGCGGCCTGGGCATCGACGGTCATCGCGCCGACATCGTGATCCTCAAGGGCGCGCGCGCGCACGCCGCACTGCATGGCCGCACGCACATCACGCACGACGACATTTTGCTGGCCGCTGAACTAGCCTTGCCACATCGTTTGAAGCGTCAACCGTTCCAGGACGACGGATCGATCTCGGCGCAGGATTTGAGCGAACGCCTGGAACGCGCCGAAAGCGAATTCCCCGGCGGCGACGACGCCGAGATGGACGAGTCGGGCGAAGAGGGCGCCACCAAAAAAAAACGGTAAGCCCGGAAGGCGAAGTCAACGATAACGCCGACTTCGGGCACAGCGACGCTAAAACCAAATCACAAACGACCGGCAATCAAGACGCCTACTGGTGGGAGGGCGGCGACAACACGCCCATCGGCGAGACGTTTGACGTGCGCAAGCTGGACACGCCGCTCGATAAGCTAACGCGGCGCGCGGCCGGCCGGCGCAGCACCAGCAAGACCGATCGCAAACGCGGGCGCTACATCCAGGCCCGACCGTCCCCCGGCAACCCCAAAGACCTCGCCTTTGATGCGACGCTGCGCGCCGCCGCGCCGTTTCAAAACCAACGCAAGCTGGAAGAACTGCACGGCCCCGCCTTCCGGGTCAAACGCCACGACTACCAGAAGAAGGTGCGCGTCCGCAAGTCGGCCAACCTGATCTTGTTCGTCGTCGATGCCTCGTGGTCGATGGCCGTGGCCGAGCGCATGGCCGCGACCAAAGGCGCGATCATGTCGCTGCTGACGGATGCCTATCAACGCCGCGATCGTGTGGGACTGATCGTCTTCCAGAAAGATCAGGCGCGGCTGGTGCTGCCGCCAACCAATTCGGTCGATCTGGCGCAGAAGGCGCTGCGCGATATTCCGGTGGGCGGCAAGACGCCGTTATCGGCGGGTCTCACGCTGACGCACATCGTCTTGCAGCAAGAGATGCGCCTGCATCCCGATGTCGCGCCGCTTGCCATCATCCTGACCGATGGGGCGGGCAACGTCTCGCAAAGCGGCCTGCCCGCGCAGGAAGAGTCTTACAAGATCTGCGACGAAATCTGCAAGTTGAAAGTTCGCATGGTTGTCATCAACATGGAGCATCCGGCCTTCGATCAAGGGCTGGCGCAGAAGCTGGCCGACGCGCTTGAATCGCCCTGCTATTCGCTGAAGGAACTCAAAGCCGAGTCGCTCTATCGCACCGTGCGCGACGAATTGGACAATCCGAAAGTGCAGTAAGGAGGCTCACCATGCAATGGCCTGAAGTCCGCGCCGTGTATCCAAATCAGTGGCTGGTCATTGAAGCGCTTGAGGCTCATACCGATCACGAACGGCGGACGCTCGATCAGGTTGCAGTGATCGATGTATGCACGGATGGCTCTGCGGCTATGCAGAGTTATCGACGATTGCATCAGCTGTATCCTGCGCGCGAGTTTTATTTTGCGCACACTCAGCGGGAAACGCTGGAGATCATCGAGCAACGGTGGATCGGCGTGCGGAGGGGTCATGCACCTATTGCTGAAGGATGATCTCCCTTTCGTATCTGTGACAGTCGCCTATCAAGGTCGCCGGCTTCACATCTCCGACATTCTGGTTGATACCGGCTCGGCCAGCACGATCCTGGCAGCCGATCAAGTTGTACACATTGACCTGGTACCTGAACCGACCGATGTCCTGAAACTCATTCAAGGCGTTGGTGGCACTGAGGCCGTCTTTACACGACACGTTGATCATTTGCAAGTCGATGAACAACAATTGCGCGGATTTGAAATCGAAGTGGGCGGCCTCGACTACGGCTTTGCCATCAATGGCATTCTGGGCATGGATTTCCTCACCCAAACGCGCGCCGTCATCGACCTGAGTAAAGGCCAATTGTATTTTGAGCCATAATAGTCGGATGATTTCTTCGTAAGGTATGTTTCAATCATTGCGAGCTTCGTATTCGAACTATGCAGTATGCATTGTGCCTTAAGAATTGAGCCTTGATCATGATCGCTAAATCGGTTGCGCCGCGCGAAACGGCGCAAGTTCGTTTCAGCAATGGCACGGGCGCGTTTGAAGCGCCCGTCGGCACGCTGCTCTCGGAGTATATTCGCTGCGCGTATCCCACGCGCTGGTGGTCGATCGTGGGCGCACTGGTCAACGGCAAGCTCAGCGAACTGTTCCAGCCCATCCACGCCGACTGTACTGTGACGCCGCTGGATGTGTCGCACCGCGACGGCATGCGGATCTATCGGCGGTCGTTGGTCTTCGTGCTCGTTGTCGCTGCGCACGAATTGTTTCCGAATGCGACGATCTATATCGATCATTCGCTGCCCTTTGGCGGCTTCTACTGCCAGGTGCACGGCCGCGAACCGCTGACGTTGGACGAACTGATGGCGCTGCAGAATCGCATGCGCGAGATCGTCAACGCCGACGAGCCGATCATGAAGGCCCGCCTGCCGCTGGCCGAAGCCGAGGCCATCTTCACCCGGCAGGGGTACGTTGACAAGCTGCGCCTGCTGAAATATCGCACCAAAGACTATCTCACGGTCTACACGCTGCGCGGCCTGACCGATTATTTTTACGGCTACATGCTGCCCTCGACGGGCTATTTGAAGACCTTTGCGCTGACGCCGCTGGCGACGGGTTTTATTCTGCAATTTCCGCGGCGATCGAATCCCAATCAGCTGGAGAAAGCCGATCGGTCGTCGCGGCTCGCCGTGGTCTTCTCGCGCCACAATGAATACATGCGCGCGATGGAAGTGGAGGACGTCGGTTCACTCAATCAGGCGATCGAATCGAAGCGCATCCGCGAAGTGATGCTGGTGGCCGAAGCGCTGCACGAGCGCCGCATCGCCGAGATCGCGCGCCAGATCGCTGACAAACGCGACAGCATCCGGTTGGTGTTGATTGCGGGGCCGTCGTCGTCGGGCAAGACGACATTCTCCAAGCGCCTGTCCGTGCAGTTGCTGGCTTACGGCCTGCGCCCGATGGCGATCGAGATGGACAACTATTTTGTCGATCGGCATTTGACCCCCCGCGACGCGCACGGCGACTACGATTTTGAAGCGTTTGAAGCGGTCGATCACGCGCTGTTCAATCGACACCTGCTGGAGTTGACCGAGGGCCGGGCGGTGACGATGCCGCATTACGACTTCAAATCGGGCACGCGCGTCACCGGGCAAACAGTCCAGATCTCGCGCGATCACATCGTCATTGCCGAGGGCATTCACGCGCTGAACCCCGACCTGCTGCCGGACGTGCCGCCGGAGCGGGTGTATCGCGTGTACGTGTCCGCCCTGACCCAGCTCAACATCGATTCGCACAATCGCATCGCCACCACAGACACGCGCCTGGTGCGCCGTATCGCGCGCGATGCCCGCGAACGCGGCTATGCGGCGCGCGACACCATTAGCCGCTGGGAGAAAGTGCGCGCAGGTGAAAGCCGCAACATCTTCCCGTATCAGGAGAACGCGGATGTAATGTTCAATTCGTCCCTGGTGTTTGAACACGCGGCGTTAAAGTCGATGGTCGAGCCGCTGCTGCGCCAGATTCGACCGGGGACGGCGGAATATCTGGAGGCCGAGCGGCTGCTGGCGTTTCTCGATTGGTTCCTGCCTGCGCCGATCGAGTTCATCCCCGATAACAGCATCCTGCGGGAGTTTATTGGTTTTGGAAGCCTGGCCGACTTCAAATTATGGGTTACGGTCTGACCTGATACTGCGCCTGACATCCTGACCAACTGGCATAAGCAATCACCGATGACACATTCCCTCAGAATCGATGTTGACCAAAGCGGCAAAATGGAAACCTCGCACTACACCGTGTTAG
>JACRBO010000410.1 GCA_016219235.1 Chloroflexota bacterium | reverse complement strand
CGAAGGCGGAAGGATGAAAACCTCGGCTTCATCCTTCCGCCTTCATCCTTTTGTGAGAGGCATGAACATGAGCAGCAATAGTTACGCTAATCCTGAAGTCCTCGTCTCCACCGATTGGGTGGCGCAGCATTTGGCCGATCCCAAAGTGCGCATCGTCGAGACTGACGAAGACGTGTTGCTGTACGACATCGGCCATGTGCTCGGTTCGGTCAAGGTCGATTGGCACACCGATCTGAACGATCCGATCGTGCGCGATTATCTGGACGCCGAGCACTTTTCGGCGCTCCTGCAGGCCAAAGGCATCGCCGAAGATACGACCGTCGTCTTCTACGGCGACAAGAACAACTGGTGGGCGTGCTATGCGCTGTGGGTGTTCAGACTGTTCGGCTTCAACGACGTGCGCATCATGAACGGCGGGCGTAAGAAATGGATCGACGAAGGGCGCGAGTTAAGCCGGGTCGTACCGAATTATCCCAGGACGACGTATCGCGCGCCGTCTCGCAATGACCGCAAGATTCGCGCGTTCCGCAACGATGTGCAAGTCCACATCGACAAGAAGCTGCCGCTGGTGGATGTGCGGTCGCCGGGCGAATATACCGGCCAGTTGTTGCACATGGCCGACTATCCGCAGGAAGGCGCGCTGCGCGGCGGGCATATCCCCGGCGCGAAGAACATTCCGTGGGCTAAGGCTGTAGCCGAAGACGGCACATTTAAGCTGGCGGCCGAATTGAAAGAACTCTACGGCGCGCAGGGCGTCACCCCCGATAAAGACATCGTGGCCTACTGCCGCATCGGCGAACGATCGAGCCACACCTGGTTCGTGCTGACGTACTTGCTGGGCTATCCCAATGTGCGCAACTACGACGGCTCGTGGACCGAGTGGGGCAACCTGGTGGGCGCGCCGATTGAAAAGTAACGGCGATTTCAAGCACGGTTGATACTCAACAGGTGACGAGTGATGAGTGACGAGTGACGCCGGTTCACTTGTCAATCGTCACTCGTCACTTGTTTGTTCAGGATGGTAGAATTACCGACATGTTGACTCGACAAGAACAAATGGATCTCATTCTCGATCATTACGAGAACCCGCGCCACAAACATCCGATTGAGGATGCCGAGGCGATGGTCGAGGGCGGCAATCCCGGCTGCGGCGATATTGTGAAGGTCTATCTCAAACTCGAAGACGGTCGCGTCGCGGCCTCGTTTGAGGGTGAAGGCTGTACCATCAGCCAGGCATCGGCCTCGTACTTGATGGACGAGATCAATGGCAAGACGCTTGAGAAAGCGCTGGCGATCGATCACGCCGAGTTGATGGATGGCCTGGGCAAAGAGATCGTGCAGCAGCGCACCCGCTGCGCAACCCTATCGCTGGATACTTTCCGCGCCGCCGTGCGCAAGCGCGAGCGCGAACAACTGATCAATCAATCATAAACCACGAAGGGCACGAAGGATCACGACGAACCGCTTAGTGTAACTTCGTGTGCTTCGTGGTTAAATCTTTGGTGACGATATGACTTCAACGCTGGACGTAGCGAAGGTTCGAGCCGATTTTCCGAGTCTGCAACGGCGCGTGCACGATCGGCCGCTGGTGTTTCTGGACAGCGCCGCCTCGTCGCAGAAGCCGACGTGCGTGATTGAGGCGATGAACGACTACTATCGCACGACGCACGCCAATGTGCACCGCGGCGTGCACACGCTGAGCGAGGAAGCGACGGCGCTGTATGAAGGGGCGCGCAAGAAGATCGCCAGATTTATCAACGCCCGATCGAGCCGCGAGATCATCTACACGCGCAACACCACCGAATCGATCAATCTCGTCGCGTTTACATGGGGACGAGCCAACCTTCACGCGGGCGACGAAGTGCTGTTGACCGAATCCGAGCATCACAGCAACATCGTGCCGTGGCAGATGGTGGCGAAAGAAACCGGCGCGATCGTGCGCTATCTGCCGGTGGACGCGCACGGCTATCTGGACACGTCGGCGCTGGATTCGATGCTGACGCCGAAGACGAAACTGGTTGGCATCGCGTCGATGTCTAACGTGCTGGGCACCATCATGCCGATCGAGCAGGTGATCGCGCGGGCGCATGCGATGGGCGCGCTGGTGTTGATCGACGGCGCGCAGGGTGTGCCGCATCTGCCCACCGATGTGCAAGCGCTCGATTGCGACTTCATGGCGTTCTCTGGTCACAAGATGTGCGGCCCTACCGGCATCGGCGTGTTGTGGGGCAGACGCGATCTACTCGAGGAGATGCCGCCGTTTATGGGCGGCGGCGATATGATCCGCAAAGTCACCTTCGAGGGTGCGGAGTGGAACGAACTGCCGTGGAAGTTTGAAGCAGGGACGCCGGCCATCGCGGAAGCGATCGGGCTGGGGGCGGCTGTCGATTATTTGGCCGGCCTGGGTATGGAAGCCGTTCGTACACATGAGTGTGAAACGATCGCGTATGCGCTGGAACGACTGAGCGAAGTGCCGGGGTTGACGCTCATCGGGCCGGACGATGCCGATCGGCGCGGCGGCGTGGCGACGTTTACGCTGGATAATATCCATCCGCACGATCTGGCGGATATTCTCGATCACGAGGGTATCGCCATCCGCGCCGGTCATCACTGCGCGCAACCGCTGCACCAGAAACTGGGCATTGTGGCGTCGTCGCGCGCGTCGTTCTACATCTACACGCAGCGCGAAGAAGTGGATTTGCTGGTGGACGGGCTGTACAAGGCCAAGACGATTTTTAAGCGGTAAAGCGTGTCACACCGCACCTGCCGGTGGTGCAGGTGTTGCGAGCCGCGTTTTGCGGCGAAGCAATCTCCTGCCGGGCAAAGAGATTGCTTCGTCACGTCCTTCGACTTCACCATGTTTCGTTCAGGACGTTCCTCGCAATGACGGGCATGCACCTGTGGTATCATTCGCGCGCTCAGGCGGCACGCACCTTACGGCAAGGCAAGGCACTCACGTGGAAGACCTCTATCGCGACAACATCATCGATCACTACCAGAACCCGCGCAATTTCGGCACGCTCGAACATCCCGATATTTCTTACGAGGACAGCAATCCGGTCTGCGGCGACGAGATCCGGATCGATCTAAAAATCGATCAGGGCCGCGTGGCCGATGCGCGCTTCACGGGCCACGGCTGCTCGATCAGCCAGGCGTCGGCGTCGATGCTGACGGAAGAGATCATCGGCAAGACGCTGGACGAAGTCAAACAGATCGATAAGCAATACTTGCTCGATCTGCTCGGCATCCCGCTGGGGCCGGTGCGTTTGAAGTGCGCGCTGTTGTCGCTGAAGGTGCTGAAGGCCGGCGCCTACGGTGTGCGTGGCTGGCCGGGCGAAGATGAAGACTAGCAATGAAAAATTGACAATGACAAATGACAAACGAGAAGCGCCGAGTGAGTTTGTGGCGGTCGCGAAGACGAGTGAGATTGAAGAGGGTAAGGTCAAAGTCGTGCGCGTGGGCGATGCGCCCGTGGGCGTGACGTTGATCGAGGGTGAGTATTTTGCCTTTGCAGATGTCTGCACCCACGATGACGGCCCGGTGGCCGAGGGTGAACTGGACGAGCACACCATCGAATGCCCGCGGCACGGCGCGCGCTTCGATGTTCGCACGGGGCGGGCCTTGTCGCTGCCGGCGGTCGTGCCGATTCCGGTGTATGCGGTGGCGGTAGACGGCGATGTGATCAAGGTGTCGAAGAAGCCGGTGAGCAGCATATAACGTAAACCCTTGAGGTTTTAGAAACCTCAAGGGTTTTGAGATGAACAACGGGGTCGGCATGTGCCGACCCTTTTTTATGCGAGGTGAATGAAATGAATCTTGATCAGGCATTTGAGTTTGCTACAGACACTGCGCGCGAGGCTGGCGCCTTGCTGCGCGATTATTATCAACGCGGGGTGACCGCTGAGTATAAAGGCGAGATCGATCTGGTGACAGAGGCCGATCGGGCGTCTGAGCGTTTGATTCTCGACCGCATTCGTGCGGCCTATCCCGATCATGCGATCTTGTCGGAAGAGAACGGCGCGAATCATCAAACGTCGCGCTACCGGTGGATCGCCGATCCATTGGATGGCACGACCAACTTCGCGCACGGTTTTCCGGCGTTTTGTGTGACGCTGGCGCTGCTGGTTGACGATACCCTGGAGTTGGGTGTAACGTATGACCCGCTGCGCGATGAATTGTTCGCGGCGCGGCGGGGCCGGGGGGCGCGACTGAACGATCGAGTGATACACGTCTCGAAGACGCCGCTGCTCGATCGGGCGTTGTTGTGTACGGGCTTCCCCTACGATCGGCGCACGAATCCGCTCAACAACACGCAACAATTTGAGGCCTTTCTCAGGCAGTCGCAAGCGGTACTGCGCGTGGGCAGTGCCGCGCTCGATCTGGCCTATGTGGCCTGCGGGCGATTGGACGGCTTCTGGGAGTTTCGCCTGAACGCGTGGGATATGGCGGCGGGCGTGCTATTGGTGAACGAGGCCGGCGGCCACACGTCCGAACCAGACGGCTCGCCGGTGCGGCAGTGGTCGGGGCGCGTCGTGGCGAGCAACAGCTTATTTCACGCAGAAATGATCGATGTGCTGGCGCAGAGTGAAACAACCTGGCCAGTGGCGCGCTGATTGAACCACGATTGGGCTCCTATATACCTGAGCGTTTCGAAGTTCAAAGGAGCTACATGTCTAGT
>JACRBO010000416.1 GCA_016219235.1 Chloroflexota bacterium | reverse complement strand
TTCTGTGCGATGTCAGCGGCATGCCCAACGCCGATGATCGCCGCATCGCGCAAGCGCTGCGCAGTTTACCCGCGCCCCGGCCAGTGATCCTGGCGATCAATAAAATGGATCACACCGTGCCGCCGTTGGAAATGAAGGGCCGCATCGAGGCGTACTGGTCGCTGGCCCCCACCCCGGAAGGCGCTGAGCCGCCCGCGCCGTGGGATTGGATCATGCTGTCGGCCACGCGCGGCGACAATCGCGCTAAACTGCTGGAGAAGATCATCGCGGCCCTGCCGGCAGGGCCGCTGTATTACCCGCCCGATCAAGTCACCGATAAGCAAGAGCGCGAGATCGCGGCCGAACTTATTCGCGAGCAGGTGCTGCTGCACGTCAAGCAGGAAATTCCGCACGGCGTCGCGGTCGCCATCGAGCAGTACACCGAACGATCCAGCGGCAGCGTCCACATCGGCGCGACGATCTACGTGGAGAAGGACAGCCACAAGGCCATCATCATCGGCAGCGGCGGCGCCATGCTCAAGCAGATCGGCGCGGACGCCCGCCACGAGATTCAGCGACTCATCGACACGAAAGTGTTTCTGGAATTGTGGGTGAAGGTGCGCAAGAACTGGCGCAGCGACGAGCGCGAAGTGCGCCGGTTAGGTTATCACAGCGATGAGTAAAATCCGTGGTGCGTGGTGCGTGAGAGACGCTCACGCCGGATAGCGTTACAGCAGCAGGCGCAGATCAGCAACCGGTGAGCGATAGTTCGCCCGATCGACCATCGTTTGAAGCACCGCATTGGCCGCGTCCAGCGATAATCGATCTTGCTGAATGGCTGCCACCAAAATGCCGAGCGTACCAGACACGGGAATGTTCCACCGCTCGGCTTGCCGCCGGGCGGCGCGATCATCTGACAGGAAATCCCAACCGCGTTGACGAGCGATGCACAGACAGGCCGCCTCGCCCCGATGCAATTGTTCGGGTATGTTGGCCATCAAGCGCACCTCATCGTCGGTCAACGACACCAGATGCAGCCAGCCCTGCTGGCTGATGGGGGCAATGTGCCGTTCAATGTCATCATAGAAAGCGTAACCGGCCAACTGGCCGGCAACGATCTCATCATAAACTTCAAACGGTAAATACAGCGTGCCGGTCATGTCGTGCAAAACATCCAGCCTCAGTGCTGCTGCGAAGTTGGAGAGGACGGTCGAGTTGACGATTTTGCTCATGGCTGCATGCGCTTGAAAGCGGCTACTTCGGCACGGGCTTCTTCGAGGGTTTCAGGCCCCAGCCGCAGCGGGACATCCCGCGCCGCCAGGATTTCTTTCATGCGATCGAAAGTCACGCCGGCCAGGGCCGCGGCTTTTGCGACTGACAACTCTTCGGTGCGATACCGATGAACCGCCACATCGATCCGAACCTGCGGGCGTTCTTGCCACAAGACGCGCAGCGCATCTTGCACGGCGCTTTCAGCATCAGGATAGATGCCGGCTTGAACCAATTCTTGTAATTGAATGGCCATGGCTCACTCCTTCAACTAAGAGTATAACGCTATCCTGTCAGAGAGGCAATGACTATGCTCAAATCTGCTGCCCAGGAATTGAACGTCCTGCGCGAACGCGTGGTGGGCATCCACACGCGCGTGCCGCTGCTGAACAACGACGAGACGCGCCCCTACATCAACTTCGATAATGCGGCCAGCACCCCAACCCTCAAGGACGTGCTGGATACCGTCAACGAGTTCATGCTGTGGTACTCGTCGGTGCATCGCGGCACGGGCTTCAAAAGCAAGGTGGCAACGCAAGCCTACGACGACGCGCACCGCATCGTGGCCGACTTTGTCGGCGCGAACCTGAAAGATCACGCGGTGATCTTCGGCAAGAACACCACCGAGGCGGTCAATAAACTATCGTATCGACTGCCGCTAAACAAAGACGATGTGGTGCTGGTGTCGCTGCTGGAACATCACAGCAACGATCTGCCGTGGCGGGCGCGGGCGCATACGGAACACATCCGCGCCGACGAACTGGGCCGGTTGGATGAAGCCGATCTCGATCGGTTGTTGGAGCAGTACGCAGGCCGCGTGAAGTTGGTGGCGATTACGGGTGCCTCCAACGTCACCGGCCACCTGCCCGATATTCATCGCATCGCGGAGAAGGCGCACAGGGCGGGCGCGCAGATTCTAATCGATACGGCCCAACTCGCGCCGCACCGCCGCGTCTCGATGGGCGCGCTCGACGATCCCGCGCACCTCGATTACGTGACGTTGTCCGCGCACAAGATGTACGCGCCGTTTGGCACGGGCGCTTTGATCGGGCGCAAGGATACCTTTGAACAGGGCGAACCGGAATATCGCGGCGGCGGCACGATCGAGATCGTGACGCTGGATCACGTCGAGTGGGCGGGCGCACCCGATCGAGATGAGGCCGGTTCGCCGAACGTGGTGGGCGCGGTGGCTTTGGCCGCCGCCATCAAAGTGATCAACAAGATCGGCATGAACGTCATCGCCGAACACGAGGCCGAACTCACCGCGTACACGCTGGACGCGCTGTCCAGCATTGAGAAGCTGCACCTCTACGGCGATACCAATCCGGCAAACGCGGCCAATCGGTTGGGCGTCATTCCGTTTAACATCGACGGTCTGTCACACTTTCTGGTGGCGGCGATTCTGGGCGCAGAGTGGGGCATCGGCGTGCGCAACGGCTGCTTCTGCGCGCATCCATACTTGCTGCACCTGCTGGGCCTGTCAGCCGAGGAGTCCAATCGGGTGCGGAGCGATATTCTCGCCAACAACCGCGCGGATATGCCCGGCCTGACGCGCATTTCGTTCGGCCTGTACAACACTGCGGAGGAAGTCGATGTGCTGCGGCAGGCGCTGAGCAACATCGCGCGCGGCAAATACTATGGCCGTTACGTGCAAGACGCCCGATCGGGCGAGTATCACGCGGTGAATTGGAAGCCGGATTTAAACCGCTACTTCAGACTATAAAACGTAGTGCGTGTTGCGTATTGCGTGAAAAGCCCTTCACGCACCACGTAACACGCACCACGGAGTTATCATGGCCAAAGCCACACTGTACTTCCCGCCTGACTTCAAATGGGGCGCGGCCACAGCGGCGCACCAGGTGGAGGGCAACAATACCAATAACGATTGGTGGGCGTGGGAACAGACTCCCGGCCACATTAGCCGCGATCAAAAATCCGGGCAGGCCGCCGATTGGTGGGGCGACGGCTTTGAGCGCGATCTGGATTTCGCCGCACAGATGGGCCATACGGCGCACCGCCTGTCCATCGAGTGGGCGCGCATCGAGCCGCAAGAAGGCGTGTGGGATACAGCGGCCATCGATCGCTATCGCTACATGCTCAGCGCCATGCGGCGGCGCGGCATCGAGCCAATGGTGACGCTGCATCACTTTAGCAACCCGTTGTGGGTGGCAGAGCGAGACGCCTGGGAGACCACCGCCATAGTGCCGTGGTTTGAGCGGTACGCCAGCAAAGCCGTTGATTCGCTCAAAGACTTGTGTGATCTGTGGGTCACCATCAACGAACCCAACGTGTATGCGGCGGCGGGTTATGTGCCCGAGCAAGGCGATACCGTTGACCACGATGCACCCTCGGCTGTTTTTCCGCCCGGCAAAAACAGCCTGAATCTGGCGTTTGCAGTAGTGGCTAACATGCTGCGCGGCCACGCCGCCGCCTATCGTGCCATCCACAAACTTCAGCCTGAGGCGCGCGTGGGTGTGGCGCAGAATATGCGCGTATTCGATCCAGCGCGGCCGGACAGCCTGCTCGATCGGTTTTGTGCGGCCAACCGCGACCGATTGTTCAACTACACCTTGTTGAACGCGCTGCTGACCGGGCGCTACGATCGGCCGTTTGGCGTGCCGCAGTGGATTCGCGGCCTCAAAGGCACGCTCGATTTTATCGGGCTGAATTACTACACGCGCGAACTAGTGAAGTTCGATCGCACCCAGCCAACGACGATGCTCTTTGGCCGCACCGTGCTCGATCCCAACGCACCGATGAGCGACGGCAATTACGGCGAGTTGTATCCGTTGGGCCTGTTCCGTATGCTCAAGCGGCTGGAGCGTACCGGCAAGCCGATTTTCATCACCGAGAACGGCCTGCCCGACACCGATGACGATCAACGCCCGGCGTTCCTGTTGACGCACCTGCGCGAGGTGTGGCGGGCTATCAACCAGAACATCCCGGTGATGGGCTACTATCACTGGTCGCTGGTAGACAACTTCGAGTGGGCTGAGGCGTGGAATCTAAGGTTTGGCCTGGTGAAACTGAACGTCGAGACGCAGGAGCGCAGCCTGCGCCGCAGCGGCGAACTGTACGGCGAGATTTGCCGGCGGGGCGTCATCGACGACGGGCTGGTGTATGAGTACGCGCCGGCCTTGCTGGACACGCTGTTTCCGGGGTAAAACTCCAAACCTGACAGGTTTTGAAGACCTGTCAGGTTTTCTGGTATAATCGCCACCATTGTAGGCTCTGGAGAGGTAGCGTAGTCTGGCCTAACGCGCGCGCCTGGAGAGCGCGTGTGCCGAAAGGCACCGCGAGTTCAAATCTCGCCCTCTCCGCCACTGCAAATGCGGAAGTTTGAATGCGGCAAACGGAACAATCGGTTCTGCGCCGTCTTCAATCTTCCGCATTTGCCATTTTTCCTTTGTCATTTGTCATTAGTCATTTGACAACTTTCCCCACTCCCTGTACCATTTGGCCCGGTCGTGCTAGATGGGGCGCTAGCGGTGCCCTCACAGTCATCTGACTGTGCCCGCAACCCGCTATAGCGGGGTTGAAGCCCTCCCGTAGGGTCAAGTTCCCTGAGCCTGCTTAAGATAAGTAGCGTTGACGATTGGGTCCGCCGCGGCGACAGACTTCGAACCTTGTCAGAGCCGGAAGGCAGCAGCAATAAGGAGATACTGTCGGGTGTCGTCGGGTAGCCTGGTCCGAGCTGGCTGTTGGCGGTAAGTCGTGGGGCCTGGCACAAGGGGAGGTGCACGGCCAGCGCTGCACCCGAGACCTTTCGGGTCTTGTCACACATCGCGTGAGCGGTGTGCTTCACCGGACCCGAAAGGTTTTCATTAACCTTATGAAACACTCATCACCTAACCTACTGCAGCGCTGGCTATCGCGGGGCGCGGTCACGGGCGGCATCATGGCCGCTATGATCGGCGTGATGGCCTTCGGTTACGCCTCCACCCTGACGCCGATCTCGATCGTCGTCGACGGACAGGAGCGTTCCATTCGCACCAATCAGCGCGAGGTCGAGACCATCCTGCGGGAAGCGGGCATCTCGATCGAGCCGGCTGACATCGTCGGCCCGGAGCTGCGCGACGAACTGGCCCCCGAACAATCGACCATCATCGTGCAGCACGCGCGGCCCGTGACGATCATTGCAGACGGCAACACCTACCGCCTCAAGTCGCAGGCGACCGCGTTGATCGATCTGCTGGTCGAAGCCAAAGTAAAACTGGGGCCGGATGATCTGGCGATTGCCAACAACCAACCGATCGATCGCACGACCAACCAGACCTATCGCTTCGCGCGCAATCCCGGCGATGTCGCACCGCTAAGCATCGTCCTGCGGCGGGCCCGGCCCATTACGCTCGATCTGGGCAACGGCGATGTGCGCCAGATCCAATCGCCGGCCTCGACCGTGGGCCAGGCCCTGGAAGAAGCGGGCGTCGAGCTGCATCTGGCCGATCGGATTACGCCCGATCTGAACACGGCGTTGACGCCCGGCTTGAAGATCGAAGTCGAACAATCGAGACTCATCCACGTCGATGTCGATGGCCGAACACTGCACACGCGGACGCTGCGTCAATCGATCGGGGAAGTGCTGGCCGATCTCGGCGTGACGTTGATCGGCCAGGATTATACCCAACCCCCGCTCGACGCGGCCGTGGCAGCCAATACCAGCGTCAAAATCGTGCGGGTGCGCGAAGAGATTTTGATCGAGCAAGAGACGATCCCGTTCGATACGGTGACCATCGCCGATCCGGAGATGGAGTTGGACACGAACCTGGAGCAAGCGGGGCGCAGCGGCGTCAGTCAAAAGCGCACGATGATCCGCTATGAAAACGGTCAGGAAGTGCAGCGCGTGGCCGACCCGGATTTTGTGGTACTGCAAGCGCCGCAAAACAAGGAACTGCGCTATGGCACGAACGTCGTGATTCGCACATTGGATACGCCGTCAGGGCCGATTGAGTACTGGCGCAAGATTCGAGCCT
>JACRBO010000415.1 GCA_016219235.1 Chloroflexota bacterium | reverse complement strand
GACCTGGCAGACGGCTATCGCATTGCCCACGACCCGAATCCGCTATCCACAATTTGCGGCCGCATTTGCGGTGCCCCGTGCGAAGCGGCCTGCCGGCGCGGCGATGTCGGCCCGGACTGGCAACCGATTGCCATCCGTCCGCTGAAGCGCGTATTGACCGAGCGCCACGGGCCGGAAGCCAGTCGATTACGGGGTCAGGCGGCCACAGCTATACCCGATCAACCCGCGGCGGCCGACGGAACTCTTCCCGGCACAGGCACAAAGGCGCTCTATTCGCCGGCGCGTTGGTCAAACGAACAACTGCGATCGTTGGGCGCCATGCCGGGGCGCAAGCGCGGTCATGTGGCGATTATTGGCGCTGGCCCGGCCGGTTTGACCGTGGCGCACGATCTGGCCCTGCTGGGGCACGATGTGACGATTTACGAAGCCGGATCCAAAACAGGCGGCATGATTCGCTACGGTGTGCCAGTCTATCGTATCGATCAAGAAGCGATGAATCTGGAAATCCAGTCCATTCTCGATCTGGGCGCTACGATTCGTTTCAACACCCCGATCGGCAGGGATATCACCCTGGCGGATTTGCGCCGCAACCACGACGCCGTTTTCCTCGGCCTGGGCTTGATGCAGGGCCGCAAACTCAACGTCGAAGGCGCTAATCTCGACGGTGTCATCACCGCCGTCGATCTGCTGCTCAACTACAACCTGGGTTACAAGGTGCAATTGGGCAAGCGGGTGTTAGTCGTGGGCGGCGGCGATGTGGCTATGGACGCGGCGCGCACCGCCTTGCGGTTGGGTCGATTGACCGAAGATATGAAAGAATCGCTCCGTCAGACCGAGGCGCGCGCCGACGAAGAATCGGATGCCGTTCACGCCGCGCTCGACGTGGCGCGCACGGCCCTGCGTCTGGGCGTGTCCGATGTAAAAATGATCGCGCTCGAGTCGTGGGAGGAATTGCCCGCGTCGAAATTCGAGGTCGAAGAGGCGCTGGAAGAAGGCATCACGATCCATCCGCGCATCGGCCCCAATCGCATCATCGGGCAGGGGGGCAAAGTCACCGGGCTGGAAGTCATCGACGTGGCGTCGGTCTTCGATGAAAACCGCCGCTTCAATCCCAAATTCAAGCCTGGCACCGAACAGGTGTGGGAGTGTGACTCAGTTATCCTCGCCATCGGCCAGGCCGCCGATTTGACGGCGCTGGGTGGTGCAGACGATGTGCGCCTTTCGCCGCGCGGATTGATCGAGATCAATCAGGCCACCGGGCAGACGTCGGCCCCGGATGTGTTTGCCGGCGGCGATGTCGCTTATGGCCCGCGCCTGATCATCAACGCCGTGCGTGATGGACATCTGGCTGCACTGGGCATTGAGCAGCACATTCAGGGCCGCGCGCTGGATATGGCTGTTGCAACCGAATGGACTGAATTACCCGAACACGTGATGTATCCCGGTTGGACGAAGCAATCGCGCATTAAGCCGCAATCGTTGCCGGTTGATCGCCGCACGGGCATCAGCGTCGTCGAACTGGGTTACACCATGGATGAGGCCACCATTCAGGGGCAGCGCTGTCTGGAGTGCAGCGTCAACACCGTCTTCGACGGCGCGAAGTGTATTCTGTGCAACGCCTGTGTGGATGTGTGCCCGTGGAATTGTCTCAAGATCGTTTCGCTCGATCAGTTGCAGGGCGATGCATCACTCGCTGCTGTCGTCGATTCGCTGGCAGGCGAGCAGCGCCAGGGCGTGGCAGCCATGATCAAGGACGACGAAGCCTGTACGCGCTGTGCCCTGTGCGCCGATCGGTGCCCGACCAATGCCATTACTATGGAGGCGTTCCGCTTCAAGGAAACGCTTGCGTATCGATAACCCGGCCGAGTTCTAAGTCTCGCTCGCACCCTCAATTCTCAGGAGTAGGCATGTCATCACTTGTTAACTCAATCACCCGATCGCGCGTCTGGCGCTCCTTCTTCCGGCATGGTTGGCCGGACAATCCGCTCGACCGGTCGCTGGTCATGACGACCAATGTGTTCTTCCACCTGCACCCGGTTAAAGTCAGCCGCAAGAGCCTCAAAGCCTCCTATTCGATGGGCCTGGGTGTGCTGACGGCGGTTGTGTTTCTGGAACTGGCGCTCACCGGCCTGCTGCTCATGTTCTATTACGTGCCGTCGATCGAGCGGGCGTTTGTGGACATCACGCGCCTTCAGACGGAGATCCCGCTGGGCCAGTTGCTGCGCAACCTGCACCGCTGGGGCGCGCACCTGATGGTGATTACGACCGTGCTGCACATGGTTCGCGTGTTCTACACCGGCGCATATAAACCCCCGCGCGAGTTCAACTGGAT
>JACRBO010000048.1 GCA_016219235.1 Chloroflexota bacterium | reverse complement strand
CGATGGTGGTGCAGCAGTCGCCGGCCTTGCACATCGCCGAGACGTTTCTGACTACGCCCGACTTGCTCAACTATTGGCTGTGCGGCCGCAAGGCGTGCGAGTTCACTATGGCGACGACGACGCAGTGCTACGATCCGCGCCGCTGTGAGTGGTCGCAATCTTTGCTTGAAGCAGTAGGCATACCCCCGCACATCTTTCCTGAAGTGGTGCAACCCGGTACTGTGTTAGGCGAAGTGTTGCCCGACATCGCGGAAGAAACGGGTTGTGGCCGTGTGCCCGTGATTGCACCCGCGTGTCATGACACCGGCTCTGCCGTCGCCGCTGTGCCCGCTGAGAATAAGCACTTTGCGTGGATCAGTTCCGGCACGTGGTCGATTATGGGCGCGGAGGCCAGCGACCCGATCGTGAACGCGCAGAGCCTGAAGTACAACTTCACGAATGAGGGCGGCGTCAACGGCACGTGGCGTTTTTCCAAGAACATCATGGGCCTGTGGCTCGTGCAGGAATGCCGTCGCACGTGGGCGCGCGCGGGTGAAGAACTGTCGTATACTGAAATCACCCGGCTCGCGTCAGACGCCGAACCGTTCCGATCGATTATCGACGTTGATGCTGACGATTTCTTCCCGCCCGGCGACATGCCCGCGCGCATTCAACAGTATTGTACGCTGACCAATCAACCGGTGCCCGGAACGAAGGGCGAGATCGTGCGTTGCGCACTGGAAAGCCTGGCGTTGAAATATCGCTGGGTGCTGGATCGATTGGAAGAAATGCTGGGCTATCGACTGGAACCGATCCACATCATCGGCGGCGGTACGCAAAACCGATTGCTCAACCAACTCACGGCGGACGCCACCCACCGATCGGTTGTGGCCGGCCCGATCGAAGCGACGGCCATCGGCAATGTGCTGATGCAGGCCGTCGCGCTGGGCCATCTCACCTCGCTGGCTGAAGCGCGCGCCATGGTGCGCCACTCGTTCAGGCCGGAGACGTATGAGCCGCACGCTTCAGCGGATTGGGATGAAGCGTATGTGAGACTAGAAAAACTGATGCAAGAGGCATGAGGCAGGCTGCAAGTTTCTTGCATCTCGCATCTTGCTTCCTGCATCCTGCTTCCTGAATCTTGCATCTCGAAAGGAAACCATGTTAGACGCACCCTATCCCGAACTCGATGAACTATTGACCCTGACCGGCGAGGCGGGTCACCGCCTGTCCGAAATCGAAGCGAGCGAAGGGGCAGCCGGCAACATCTCGGTTTATATTGGCTGGCCGGTCGACGTGCGCCGCCGCTTCCCATTGGTGGATGCGCTCGAACTGCCGCAAGCCGTGCCGGAGTTGGCGGGCAAAACCTTCATCGTTACCGGTTCAGGCCGCCGCCTGCGCGAAGTCATTACCGATCCCACCGCGAATCTGGGCTGCGTGGTGATCGACGAGGGCGGCCAGACCGGTCGGGTGTACACTTCGCCGCGCAAGTTGTTCACGCGTCTGACGAGCGAGTTCAACTCGCATCTGGCCGTGCATTACGATCAAGTCATGCAATCGGGCACGAACTTCCACGCGGTCGTTCACGCGCAGCCGCGCCACTTGACCTATCTCAGCCACATTCCGCGCTATCAGTATGAGCCGTATCTCAATCGGCACTTGCTGCGCTGGCAGCCGGAATTGATCGTGCAGCTGCCGGAGGGTGTCGGGCACGTACCCTTTCTCGTGCCGGGCTCGGCTGAATTGATGGCGGCCACGCTCGAATCGCTGCGGCATCATCGCATTGTGATCTGGGGCAAGCACGGCGTCATGGCCCGCTCGGACATCTCGGCCAAACGCGCCGCCGATCGCATCGAGTACGCCGAAACGGCCGCGCGCTACGAGTATATGAACCTGGTCAATCACGAGCAGGGCGAGGGCCTGAGCGTGGATGAGATTCGCGCGATTGCGAAGCTGTGGAACATCGAGCAGAGCATTTTCTAGTTGCGTCATTGCGAGAACTCCATGCCCGTTCGCCGGCATGCGTCCGGACAGAAACTTCGTCGGCGACCGTCACTGCGAGGAGCGTTTTTTGCGACGAAGCAGTCTCCTACTCGACCGGCAATTGGCGTTGATCGACATTGAGAT
>JACRBO010000414.1 GCA_016219235.1 Chloroflexota bacterium | reverse complement strand
TAATCGAAAACTGTTGGACGCGCTGACGCCGGGCCTGCTGGTGCTGGCGGGCGGGCTGGCGCTGGCCGATCTCGCCAGCGGTGACGGCTACGGATCACCCGCGTCGCTGCCGTGGTCGATCGAGTTGTGGGGCGCGGCGCGGCATCCCACGCAGGTGTATCAATTGATCGCGGTGGGTGTGATCGCCTGTGTCGTGTTGAAGATCGATCGGGCGTTTGACGGCCTGCGCTTTGGGCTGTTCATCGCGCTGTATGCTGCGTCCCGATTTATCATCGAGGCCTTTCGGGGTGATTCGGCTGTGATCAATGGTGTACGTACGGCGCAGGTGTGGAGTCTGCTCGGCGTGGTCGTCGCGCTCTGGCTGCTGCGACACTGGGCGACGCAAATCGCACCCGCACTTTCATCTACTCTTAAGGTTTCTGACGATTAAGATCAGGTATACTAAGACGCAAGTTGAGCAGGGGGTTCGTTTGGCGTGACTAATTTGACCCGGCGTGATTTTCTCAAATTTTCAAGCGTTGCTTTATCCGCGATGGTGTTGAAACCGTTTCCGCCCGGCGAAGATCGGCCCCAGGCCATCGGCCTGGGGCGCATCACCGATTGGCGCGTGTGGGCCTACCATGAATCGCGGCCGGGCGCACGCCGCGAAGTCGCCCTGACGCGCGATAAAGTGGTAGACGTGTTCGACGCGGTCAGTACCGAGGGCCTGCTGGCGCACAATTCGGTGTGGAACCTGACGAAGTACGGCTGGCTGTATTCGTCGTGGGTGCAGCCGGTGGAGCACAAGATCAACCCGGTGGTGGAGCGCGTGCCCCGCAACGGCTTTTGGGCCGAAGTCAGCGTGCCCTATGTCGAGATGCGGGCCGCGCCCAAGGACACGGCGGCGAAGTTATACCGGCTGTATTACAGCAGCGTGCATTTGGTGGTGGCCACAGTCCGCGACGACAAGGGCGATGTCTGGTATCAACTGAAGGACGATCAATATGAAAGCCGCGTCGAATTTGTGCGCGCCGAAGCGCTGCGCCCGATTCCACGCTCTGAGTTGACGCCCATTTCGCCCTTTGCCAAAGACAAATGGCTGGAGGTCAGCCTGAAAGATCAGAAGGTCTTTGCCTATGAGGGCGATAAACTGGTCTGGTCGACGCGGTGCGCGACGGGGGCGGCGTTTACCATCGAAGGCGTGGGGTTGGTCGATTTCACGACGCCGATGGGGGAGCATACGGTCGTGCGCAAGCGCCCCTCACGGCACATGATGGGCTTCATCGGCCGCGCCGACGAATACGATTTGCCCGGCGTGCCGTATTGCACCTATTTCACTCAGGACGGCGCGGCGATCCATGGGGCGTACTGGCACAATGACTTTGGACGGCAGCGCAGTCACGGCTGCGTGAATGTGCTGGCCCAGGACGCCAAATGGGTCTATCGGTGGTCGATGCCGGTGGCCGCCTACGACGATGCGTTGTTGACGGTGGACGAGGGCGGAACACCCATTAGCGTGATCTGAATCTGCCCTAACGGGTAGTATGATCTGGATCATTGTGATGATTTTCATTATCCCGTAACCTGTAGCCTGGTTGCACGACTTAGGTGAGGATGACAAATGACCCGATGACAGCCGGTGTATTTGTCCCGTTTTTCTGAGGGTATAACGCAAAACTGTTGGGCAAGCGTGTGGCGGCTGGGCCTGCTCGCGATGGATTGCCAAATCCATCGCCACAGACGCCGGATTTGGCAATCCGGCGGGAGTAATTGAAAAGTCACCAACACTTTTGCGTTGTACTCTTTTTCTGACCGCGCATTGACATGGCAATTTCGGAATGGTACACTAGCTACAGAGTGTGACTGGGTCTGGATCACACTTTAACAGGGAGAGAAACATGAAGCCGAAGTATCTACTGGGTGGTTCGCTGATTGTGGCAGCGGCGGCATTTCTGATTGTGACCAGCATGACGGCCAATGCCCAATACTTTCTAACCGTCGAGCAAGTGCACGAGCGGGGACAGAGTGTGCTCGATCAAAGCGTGCGCGTATCCGGCGCGGTGATCAATGAATCGGTGCAGTTCGAAGTGCGCGACAATCAACCGATGCTGGAGTTTGACATCGCCGATCCCGACAAAGTTGGCGCGCAGAAGCCGCTGCGCATTGTGTATAACGGCCCCAAACCCGATCTGATCAACGAGCCTCACGCGCAGGCCATTGTCGAGGGCCATCTGGGCGCCGATGGTAAGTTTTATGCCGACAATTTGCTGCTGAAGTGTCCGACGCGCTATGAGGAGCAGTTCCCAAATCAGGCTGAGCCGCAGCCGGCTCAGGGTTGATTGTCGTCAATGAATTGACAGAGAGATGGAGAGACGGAGAGATTGAGGGCCTGGCTCTCCGTCTCTCTGTCTCTCCATCTGTTTTTCATGAATGGGGAGGTGACAGATGGTCGCAGATATTGGCTCTATCGCCCTGTCTTTGGCTGCACTAAGTGCGTTGTACGCATTTTTTACAAGCTTTGCTGGTGGACTTGATGGTCGGCTGTATAAAATCTCGTTACAGCCACATCGGCGCGGGCGGCTATGGCGGTTAAGAATCATATGGTGGCATATATCGAAGTTCATTCGTTCAGCCGCAAATGATCTTCGATTATTTATCATCGACGTTACTGGCGGGTTGGAAAAACGTCCTGCATTGGTCGAAAGTGCGCGTCGCGCCGTCGTCGTGGTGATGCCGCTGCTGACCATCGCGTGCCTGGCGATCATCATTTCCAACCTCGTCGGCGATTACCACGTCGAATACACCTATCGCACCAGCAATGACTCTACGCCCACCTTCCTGCGCATCACGGCACTGTGGGGCGGCCAGAACGGCAGCCTCCTGTTCTGGAACTGGCTGATGTCGATCTTCTTGTTCTTTACGTTTCTGCGTCCCTGGAAAACCAATCGCGATTTGCTGCCGTGGACGATATTTGTGGCCGTCGGGACGCAGGCCTTCTTCCTGCTGCTGGTGATCTTCTTCGCAAATCCGTTCAATCGATTGTGGGTGGATGCGGCGGGCAACGTCAGCGCGGCGCTGTTCCAGCCGGCCGGCCTGCGGGCCTTTACCGCGCCCGATGGCACCGGCCTCAATCCGCTGCTGCGCCATCCCGGCATGATCATCCATCCGCCAATGTTGTATCTGGGCTTCGTTGGCCTGGTCATTCCGTTTGCATATGCACTGGCGGCCATGATCGCCCGCAACAAGACCGATAGTTGGATCCGCGCTTCACGGCGCGCGACGCTGGTCGCGTGGTTGTTCTTGAGTGTTGGCCTGCTGCTGGGCGCGCGCTGGGCGTACGATGTGCTGGGCTGGGGCGGCTACTGGGGCTGGGACCCGGTGGAGAACTCGGCGCTGATACCGTGGCTCTTTGCCACGCCGTTTTTGCACTCTGTGATCGTTCAAGAGAAGCGCGGGATGTTCAAGATCTGGAACATGATTCTGATCTTGATGGCGTTCTGCTGGATGGTGATGGGCACGTTTGTCACGCGGACCGGCGTGATCTCGTCGGTGCACTCCTTCGCGCGGTCGAGCCTCGGTGCGCCGTTTCTCCTGTTCGTCGCCGTGGTGCTGATCGGTTCGGCTGTCATGATCGTCGATCGATGGAATCTGCTGAAGAGCGAGAACAAACTCGATTCATTCCTGTCGCGTGAAGCGATGTTCGTGCTGAACAACTTCCTGTTCATGACGCTGGCATTTACTGTCATCGTCGGCACGTACTATTCGATGTTTTCCGAGCTCTTGGTCGGTGAGAAGTTGACCGTCGGGCCGCCGGTGTACAATCAATTGATCGGGCCGCAGGTGGCGCTGTTGATCCTGCTGATGGGCGTGGGGCCGCTGGCGGCGTGGCGCAAGTCATCGCCCGAGGGACTGGGCAAGATGACGTGGAAGCCCGCGCTCTTTGCGGTGATTGTCATGGTCGGGCTGTTTGTCGTCGGCCTACAAGTCATTCCGGTGTTGCTGGGCTTCGGCCTGATCGCCTTTACGGGCGCAGTCACGGTGGCCGAGTACTATCGGGGCGCGCGGGCGCGGCACAAACTATCGGGGGAGAGTTACCTCACCGCGTTGACGCGGTTGTTCGCGCGCAATCGCCGTCGCTACGGCGGTTATCTGATCCACGTGGGCGTGCTGGTGATGGGGATCGGCGTGATCGGTTCAGGCAATTTCCAGCAACAGACGCAGCGCTCGCTGGCGCCGGGTGGCTCGCTGACGATCGGCCAGTACACCATCACGTATAATCGTGGCCTGACGTGCAATCCGCAGTCTGGCATCAGCGGCGACTGCGCCGAGTGGTACACCGATCGCGGTCGTGACATCATGATCGTGGCCGGCTACATGACAGTCGCTCAGGCGGGGCAAGCGCCGATCACCGTTGCGCCGTATCGCGAAATCTTTTTGAACGGTACCGGTGAGTTGACGCCGCCCGGTATTTTGTCGACAGTGGGTGAAGACTTGTATCTGCTGTATCTGGGTGAGCAAAGCGGCTTTGGCACGATCAAAGCCTATATCAATCCGTTGATCCAGTTCTTGTGGATCGGCGGTATCATTCTAGTGCTGGGCACGCTGGTGGCGATGTGGCCGTCGGCCGCCGAGCGACGCACGGTCACTGTGCCGGAGCGCGCGGCGTTAGTGCCTGGCGGACGGTGAGCATGAGTCGATCCTATCGATTGTTGGGTGGAGTTGTGTGGCTGGCGTTGGTGATCAGCCTGACCGTGTTGGCGGGCGTGGCTTCGGCGCAGGATGGCAGTTTGCCGACACCCGTGCCAGGCTCAGTGTCGCGCGCCGTGACGCCGGATGAGGTGAATGCGATTGCCAGGCAGATGTATTGCCCGGTCTGCGAAAACGAACCGCTGGATGTGTGTGGCACAGCGGCCTGTCAACAATGGCGGGCGCAAATCGCGCAGATGTTGAGCGAAGGCCAGACCGAGCAGCAGATCAAGCAATACTTCGTCGATCGCTACGGGCTGCGGGTGCTGGCCCAGCCGCCCGCCGAGGGCAACTCCTTGTTGTTGTGGGTGTTGCCGCTGGTGGCGCTGGTCGTTGGCGGGGGCTACGTGGTGCTGTTGATGCGGCGCATGCGGGCGCGAGGTGCGGCATCAGCGAGCGCCGCGCCCACCAGGGCCCGCGGGGACGAGTATCTCGATCGGGTTGAACAGGATTTGAAAGATTATTAGACCCAGCGATTGGCTGATGTATGCCTTTGTTGGGATGTTGACTGGATGGATATGAGCGAACTGCCAACTGAACCCGTGGAGCAAGCACCCGTTGATGAGAGCACCGCTGACGAGAACGCGCCGGTTGGCGCACGACGCTACATCGTCTTTGGCGTCGTGGTGGTGTTCATCGGCTTTCTGGCGTGGGGGCTGTTTACGCGCAATCAGACGCAGCCCACCTCTGGCCCGGCGCCCGAATTCACGTTGACGTTGTATGATGGCTATCATGGCAACGTGGGAAAATCGCCTGTCAAGTTGTCGGAACTGCGCGGCAAGGTCGTGCTGATCAACTTCTGGGCGTCATGGTGTATTCCGTGCGCCGATGAAGCGGCCGACCTTGAAGCGGCCTATCGGATGTACAAAGATAAAGGCGTGGTGTTTCTGGGCATCGACTGGCTGGATAATGAAGCGGATGCGCGCAACTACCTGAAGAAGTTCGACATCACCTTTGCGAACGGCCCGGACTTGCAGACGAAGATCGGCCCGATGTATCGCCTCAGCGGCGTGCCGGAGACCTACGTGCTGGACAAGCAGGGCAATGTGCGCTTTACCAAAATCAGCCCGGTCTCCACGGCAGAATTGGCCACGTG
>JACRBO010000425.1 GCA_016219235.1 Chloroflexota bacterium | reverse complement strand
GCCCGCCATCGCCACACCCTTTTCGTCGGCGCGGGGTTGTTAGTGTCACGGACTGGTGGAGATGAAGATCAGGCTGTCTGTACGTGACATTTGGCAGTGGACAGTGTGATCGATTCGTGGCATGTTGATACTACTCGATTGGAGCCGGAATTTCATGCCTGTCAGGGTCCCCCGCGCGAAGTTCGACCACCTGTGTTCAAGTCGATCGACTGGCTTTAGCGTCAGTCCAGACGAGCTGCGCTGTGTGTACGTCACAGCGCGGCTCGTTTTGTTTTGCGTCAGGACGAATCGAGCCAAGGAGGTGCCCCCGCTGCACAGATGATCGCCGCTGTTGTGGTTGCTGGTCGGTTTCGCCGCAGTTCCCTTGAGCCGCTTCTCACATCATGATAAGGAGCATTAACATGGCTGCAACTGCCCCCGAAACGAAGGTAATGGGTTATCTGCCGCAAGATGTCCCCCCCGTTGGCTCGATGTTGAGTCTGGGCATTCAACAAGTGCTCACGATGTTTCCTGCCACGGTGCTCGTCGCCATCCTCACCAAATTCGACGTGAGCGTGACGCTGCTGGCCAGTGGTCTGGGCACGATTATTGCCCTGCTGGTCTCCAAACGCCGCATCCCCATGTATTACGGTTCCAGTTTCAGTTACATCTCGGTCGTGATCACGGCGATGTCGTTGTACGCCAAGGACTGCTTCGCCGACCCGACGACGACGTATTGCCCGGCCGGCGTGCAAATCGTGCAGGTCGGCATCATCGGCACGGCGGTCGTCGAGATTCTGATCGGCCTGCTGATCATGCGCGTGGGCAAGGCCGCGCTGGATCGCGTGCTGCCGCCCGTGATTACGGGCAGCGTGGCGATCGTCATCGGTGTCGCGTTAGCCGGCGCAGCGCTGGGTATGGCCAGCGCCGAGTGGGGCATCGCCCTGGTGACGCTGTTCTTCACCGTGATGTTCTCGGTGTATCTGCAGGGCAAGGGCTTGCTGGGCATGCTGCCCATCCTGCTGGGCGCGATCGTCGGCTATTTGTTCGCGCTGCTGATTGGCAAGGTGGACTTTACGGCCTTCAATACTGCGGAATGGATTCGCGTACCGCCGATTACGCTGCCCGACTTTGGCAACCCGGCCTCGTGGGCGGTGGTGGTCAGCATCTCGCTGATCGCGATTGCGACGATCCCCGAAAGCACGGCGCACCTGTATCAGATGAGCCTGTACATCGACGCGCTGGCGAAGGAACTGAAGCGCGCCCCGATCGAGATCAAGAAGCTGATCGGCTTGAACCTCGTTGCCGACGGCGCGGATGACATCGTGGTGGGTATGCTGGGCGGCTGCGCGGGCACCAACTATGGCGAGAACAACAGCCTGATGGCGATTACGCGCAACTACTCCGTACCGGTGTTGATGGCGGCGGGCGTGATGGCGATTTTGCTGGGCTTCGTGGGCAAACTCGCCGGCCTGGTCAACACTATTCCGGTGGCAGTGACCGGCGGCCTGTCGATCTACCTGTTCGGCGTCATCGGCATGCAAGGCGTGGCGCTGATCCAATCGGAGCGGGTCAACCTGTTTGAGCCGCGCCAGCTGGCGGTGGGTTCGATCATCCTGATCACGGGCATCGGCGGCAACCTGGCGCTGAAGGACGGCATCTTCCCGTTCATCATCCCGGTGATCTTCCCGAACGGCATCCCGGCCATCGTGTTCGCGGCGCTGGTGGGCATCCTGTTGAACCTGGTGTTCCTGATCCTGCCGCCGTCGAAGTTCGGCGTGAAGGACCGCGAGAACATCAACTACGAATAAACATAGCCCGTCATTGCGAGACGCGGTCGCCCCACAGGGGCGTAGAGCGGCGAAGCAATCTCGTCTTGATAGATAGGAGATTGCTTCGTCGCATCCTTCGACTCCATTCCGCTTCGCTGCATTCCGCTCAGGATGCTCCTCGCAGTGACGCACAAGAGGTGGATATGATTACAGCACATCCCGGTTTACCAGAGTTCGACTATATCAAACCGGCCTCACTCAGTGAGGCCAGCGCCTTTCTGGCGCAGCACGCCGGCGAGGCGCGGGTCTTTATCGGCGGGACGGACGTCTTCGTGCGCATGCGCGATGATGTGTGGCAGGACAAGTATCTGGTCGATGTGAAGGGCCTGCCCGGCATGAACGATCTGACGTTCGTTCCGGCGATCGGTTTGCGGGTGGGGGCGGCGGTCAACATGAATCGACTGGTGGCCTCGCCCGAAGTGAACACGCACTATCCGGTGCTAGCCGAAGCGGCGCACACCGTGGCGAGTTATCAACTCCGCACCCGCGCGACGGTGGCGGGCAACATCTGCAACGCCTCGCCCGCCGGAGATACGGTCGGTGCGGGTTTGGTGCTGAATGCGAAGGTGCACGTGCACGGCGTCGACGGCGATCGCGTCGAGGCGTTGCGCGCGTTTTTCAAAGGGCCGGGCAAGACCGTGTTGAAACCCGGCGATATTGTGACCGCGGTTGAGTATCCGCTTCCGCCGCAGGGATCAGCCGGAAAGTACCTGAAATTAGGCCGCAACGCGATCGGCGATCTGGCGATCGTGGGCGTGACGGCTTTCGGGTATCCCGACGGCGCAGCCGCTTCGGGTTACCGGTTCTTCGTGGCCTTAGCGTCTGTCGCGCCGACGCCTTTGCTGCTCGATATGGCGCTCTTGAGCGAGAAGCCGATCAGCGAGGCGACCATCAACGAAGCGGCGGACGTGGCGATGAAGTCCGTAAAGCCGATCGACGACGTGCGCGGTTCGGCGCGGTATCGATCGTTGATGGTGCGGAATATGACGCGAAATGCCTTGACCGAGGTATGGAAGAAACTACAAAGATAGAGAGAAGGAGGGAATGAGAGAAGGAGGGAAATATCTCTCCATCCCTCTGTCCCTCCGTCACTCCGTCTGGAATGGAGGCAATATGTCTTTTCACAGGATAACTGTAACCGTTAATGGTTCAGCCGAGATTGTAGACGTTCCCTCGAACATGACGATGTTGACGATGCTGCGCGAGAAACTGGCGCTGACGGGCACCAAGAACGGCTGCGCGGCGGGCGAGTGCGGCGCGTGCACGGTGTTGTGGAACGGCGAGCCGGTGAATAGCTGCATGGTGCTGGCTGTGGAATGCGACGGCGCTGAGATAGTGACGGTCGAGGGACTCACGCACGACAAGCGGCTCGATCCGATCCAGCAGACGATGATCGACGCGGGCGGCGTGCAGTGCGGCTTCTGCACACCCGGCATTCTGATCTCGTCGCGCGCGCTCCTGGATCGCAATCCGCATCCGACCGAGCACGAAATCCGCGATGCGCTGGTGGGCAATCTGTGCCGCTGCACGGGTTACACGCGCATCATCGACGCGGTGAAGTTGGCGGCGGAGTCGTCCGCGAATTGACGCGAATCAACGCTAATGGGCGTCATTGCGAGCGTCCTGAGCGGAGCGGCTTCTTTTCGCCGCGTAGTCGAAGGATGCGAAGCAATCCCAGTGCTGATTAGCCAGAGATTGCTTCGTCGCGAAAAAACTGCTCCTCGCAATGACGGGACTTGGAGGGACTATGACAACACAACCGATTGAGAAAATTCCGCTTGATAAAGCGCCTCATCCCGTGGGCGACAGCGTGCCGCGAGTGGATGCGCACGAGAAGGTGACGGGCGCGGCGATCTTCGCCGACGACATTCAGTTCGGGCCGGGGATGCTGTACGCGCGCATCGTGCGCAGCCCGCATCCGCACGCGCTGATCAAATCGATCAACGTGGAGAAGGCGAAGAAACTGCCGGGCGTGAAAGCGATCGTGACCGGCGAAGAATTTCCGGGCCTGACGGGCCTGTACTTGTCCGATCGTTATATCTTCGCGCGCGATCGCGTGCGCTACGTGGGCGATCCGGTCGCGGGCGTGGCGGCCATCAGCGAAGAGATCGCGGAGAAGGCCGTCGCACTGATCGAGGTGGAGTACGAGGTCTTGCAACCGGTGCTCGATCCTGAATTTGGCGCAAGTCCCGAAGCGCCGCTGCTCCATCCTGATCTGGGCACTTACGAAGTGCCGAACTTCATCTTCCCGCAGCCGGGCACCAACGTGTCGAATCACTTCAAGATTCGCAAGGGCGATACCGAAGCGGCATGGTCGCAGTGCGCGGCGATCGTGGAGCGGAAGTACCGCATCCCGCACGTGCAGCACGTGCCGATCGAGCCGCATGTGGCCGTCGCCAAAGTGGACGAGAAGGGCAAGATCACGCTGTGGGGATCGTCGCAATCACCGTTCGCACAGCGCAACCTCATCGCCAAGGCGCTGCATGTCTCGCAGGCTGACGTGCAAGTGATCGCGCCGTATGTGGGCGGCGGCTTCGGCTGCAAAGCGGGCCTCAGCATGGAAGCGCTGACGGTCTGCATCGCGACGAAAGTGCCTAATCGTCCGGTGAAACTGCGCCTGACGCGCGAAGAAGAATTCTTCACGGCGTTCGTGCGGCAGGGCGTCGTGGCGCACTTCAAGATGGGCTGCGACAAAAACGGCAAACTGATCGCGGTGGAAAACAAATACTACTGGGACGCGGGCGCGTACACCGAGTACGGCGTCAACATCACGCGCGCCTCGGGCTACAGCGGCAGCGGGCCGTACCTCGTGCCGAATCTCAAGATCGACAGCCGCTGCGTGTACACCAATCATCCCGTCGGCGGGCCGATGCGCGGTTTTGGCATGCCGGAGATGCACTCTGGATTGGAACAGTGTATCGATGAGCTGGCACTCGCGATCGGGATGGATGCGGTCGAGTTCCGCAAGTTGAACTGCGTGAAGGACGGCGACATCATCCTCACCGGGATGAAGATGCATCCGATCGGTTTGTCGCAGTGCATCGAGAAGGCCGCTAACGCGATCGAGTGGGGAAAGAAACGCGCGCCATCGGCGCCCAATAAGAAACGCGGCAAGGGCATCGCCATCATGTGGAAAGCGCCCGCGATGCCGCCCAATGCCGGATCGAGCGCGTGGGTGGAATTGGCCGAAGACGGATATGTGACCGTCGGGATCGGCGGACAAGAGATCGGGCAAGGGACGTTCACCGTGATGGCGCAGATGGCGGCGGGCGCACTGGGCGTGCCGTACGAGTGGGTGCGCATCGCTGCGCCGGTCGATACGAAATACAGTCCGTATGAATGGCAGACCGTGGCGAGCCGCCTGACGTGGAGCATGGGCAACGCCGTGAAGAATGCCGCGCTCGATGCGAAGAAACAAGTGCTGGAGATGGTGTCGCAGGCGTGGGGCGAAGACATCGAGAATCTTGATATTGTGAATGGCAACGTGATTTCGTACAAGAGCGAAGAAACCCTGCCGTTGAAAAACATCGTGATTTACGGCATGGCGAAGCCGAACGATCAAGG